>NZ_CP119788.1 GCF_029338255.1 Haloarcula halobia | reverse complement strand
CGCACCCGTGGCCAGCGCGAAGACAAAGAACTGGAGTGCGTTTTCGATCATATATTTTCCGACAGTTCGTCGATAGAACAACAGCCCTGGCTTTTCAAGACTTCTCTCATTCAATCAGGAAACGGTGTGAGAATATAAAATCACCCATCCAATTGATGCCACTGATAATGTACCTGTCTCAGTGGTGGAACAGACCATTGTGTGTAAGTTACGCCTCTTTAGGCTGACAGAGGGTTCGTCCTACGAGTTCAGAGTCGGCGCTTGTGCTCACCGCGTATATATGGAAGGAGTCGTCGGTGGATAGACCGCAGTTTGCTCTCGATTGGGTCGGGAACACTTTTTTTTACGACTGCGGTTAGCACGTTCAGATAGAGCACTTTAAGTAGGTATTGGAAGTCGGCCCCCGAACTATTGACGGCACAGAGTGCACGTATCGCATCACGAACGTGTCCTTGAGAAATCAGATCGCCAGCCAGCCGTCCGATAACCCACGCGAAGTATCGCTGACCGTAACGTTCCCCTTCTTCCTCACCGAACCATTCTTTGTACGTCGGTTGCCATTTGTCAACGTACGCTCGCACGCCACGGATCCGCTCTTCTGTGTTTGTTACCATACTGTCTGCTCCGTCGCGATAGGTGACAACAAGCGGTTCCATAATTGCGTGCGCGTCGTATCCATTGACTGCGAGCGCCATCCAAATATCGTGGTCGATCCCCGACGCTAACTCCTCGTCGTAGCCGCCGACGCTCACGAGCGCCTCTCTGTCGAACAGCATACTCGACGAGGAGTTGACGCACCTTTGGCCTTGATTTCTTCACGGAGATTGCCGTAGTTTTTCGGCTTGACAACGGTGTCGACGTCCCCGTCCGGTTGTCGAATCTCCACCGCACAAGCGATTGCACCGAGGCTATCCCGCTCCTCTGTCGACATTCCAGTGATGTAGTCCATCTGCCGCTCGATTCGCTCAGGCTTCCAGCGACGTCGTCGTCAAGGTACGCCACGAACTCCCCGCTTGCTCGTTCGAGCCCCGTGTTCCGCGCCGCTGCGAGTCCCTGATTGTTCTCATGGCGGACGTATGTCACCTCTCCAACACCCTCGGTATTGAGACACTCTCTGACGCCGCTATCGGTCCGTCCTCAACGACGAGTATTTCAGGGGTTCGTAGGTCTGGGCGAGTGTGCTTTCTATTGCAGCTTAACCTTCATTGGACGGTCGTATGTAGTCACGACCGCGGAGACTACCGTTCATCTTTGGTCAGGATTTCCGCACGACGAACGGCTTTGTGGCCCAGGCGCGGTCGAGTACAGATTTACTATTATCTGCTCGACAACCGATTTGCGCTACAGTCATTGCATACCTTTTTTATTGTACGGTCTTATTTTGTAGTCACTCCGACCCATAATTTCGCCGATAGTGATATTAGACTAAGTCTGCTCCCATCAATGTCCTCTCTAAGCACTAGTCTTATTTGGTACGTACTTCCCGGTTTTTTCCAACTCGTTTATCACCGACGAGACATCGAAATATTGGTGACGATCAGATTTGAAATGGAGAATCCTGTTTTCTTCTCTATTTATACCCTCACTTATACTCGTGTAATTATACCGTTCGCAAGGGAACACCATATATGTGAAATTTATCCCATCAAACGAACTACACGCCTTATTATAATATTCATCAAAAATATCCTCATCTGCTTCCCAGACCAGCTTCGACAGCGCAGTTTGTTCAGCTAGTTCCTCGTCAATCTGGTTCATCCGCTCCTCCCATACCCTGACGAACGTACTCATTTTGTCACCGTCGACATTAAATATAATGACTCCACCATTAAGAACCCGGAACTCGTCGGGGGCAGTAGATATTTCTGGACGAAGAGTAACACCAATATCAAACTCTTTTTCTAGAATATCGATCTCGTTCACCAGTACTGCATCTGCGTCTAAGAACACGACTCCAGAATCTGTACGTTTAGCAACATCTTTGAGGCATTCAAGTTTATTTTGCATCAGGAGGTCGAACCTCTTTTTGAACTTCTTATAACCAATCTCTTTTTTTAGTCTATTGATTATTATGTCGATGGTGCTGTCGTTGTCTTTCATCAGGTCACCGTACCGTTCGAGGTTGGCTCCCAGAGTGTACTGAATTTGTTCAAGAGAGTTGAAATCTGGCTCTATTTGAAAATTATCGATAACAACAGTATTCGACATTTGCTCCATTTTCTCGTACTCATCTGGTTTTAATCCCCAATCATAGACGTAAAATGTGGCTTCGGGATAAAACTCTGAAATTTTCTCGGATGAAATAGACATTGTCTCGAAATAGTTAGTATCACCCATTGTTACGAAGTCCAGTGTCTCAGCCATTGGATGTTCAGTCGGTGCATAGCAGTGATAAATGCACCGACTACCAGCTTAATCCTCTAATTATTCCAGAGACCGCTAACTCTAAAATTTAGCCACTTTTGGATAGGCTATCGAAAAATCAACTTAGACTGTCCCAATATCTCGAAAAATCAGCGAGTAAAAACTTGATTTGTACTACACAATTCCTAACCTTAGCATGTGAATCATACTGGTTATTGACAGAAGACCAGAAAGAAGAATAGATCTGACCTAACTAATTGCGGACGGATCAAAATGATTAATATACATTCTTCCGCTGCAGTCGGCACCGCTCTCTAGCGGAGATACAATTTAACCGCAAATAAAATCTCGCTGCATTCATATGTGCGGGTCACGGTACTGATGTTCAATGAGTATACCAAAAGAAGCTGAGTTCTCCGATGTCTGTATTGTCGGGATGGGATACGTTGGTTGTTCCCTTGCGACAGTTCTCGCTGAATCTGGGGTACAAATTCAGGGATTAGACATTGATGAACAGATTGTTGAGAGAATAAATCGTGGTGAATGTCCTATCCGGGAAGACGGGATAACCAACTTGTTTGAGACGTATGCCCAAGAGGGACGTATCACCGCCACGTCATCGTACGACGCCCTTGCAGATTGTTCGCGGATAATCGTCACTGTTGGGACACCGTTAGCAGAATCAGACCCTGATCTGTCTGCTGTGAAAGCTACCACGAAGGCAATCGCCCTCAACCTTAATTCGGACGATCTCCTGGTTTACCGGAGTACGCTGCCAGCAGGAGTGACGGAAGAGACGATTGTTCCTCTTCTTGAGACACATTCGACGTTACGGCCTGGAATTGATTACGCCCTTGCATTTTGTCCCGAACGGATGGCGGAAGGGAGTGCGTATAACGACCTCACGTCGCTTCCAGTAGTCGTTGGTGGTTACACGGACTCATGCATAGAGCGTGTTGAGGAGTTCTGGGAGGGTTTGGGCAACGAAACTGTCTCGGTATCTAGTCCGACAACGGCGGAACTAACCAAACTCGCCGACAACTGGTGGATTGACCTCAACATCGCGTTAGCGAACGAGATCGCGCTCTTAGCAGAAGAGTTGGGGGTTGATGCACTTGAAGTGATTCAGGCAGCAAACACTTTGCCGAAAGGCGATAATAATGTGAACATCCTTTATCCGGGTGCAGGCGTAGGGGGGAGTTGCCTTGTTAAAGACCCTTGGTTCATCGCAAAACTTGGAGAAAAGCACGGACTTGAGTTGCAGACTCCGCGTACCTCCCGTGCAATTAACGAGAAGATGCCAGACCATGTGGTTGATTTAGTAGCACAATCCGTTGCAGACACGAGCGGGGCATCTGTAGCCGTTCTCGGGTACGCGTTTAAAAAGGGGACAGACGATACGAGAAACACTCCAGCCAAAGCAATTGTTGAAGGTCTGCAGAAAGTCGACGTTGAGATCGAAATCTCAGATCCGTTCGTTACTTCCACAACTATCGAATCTGAGGTGGGAATCTCTCCTCAAGGCTTCCGGAAGCACTGGAGGGTGCGGATGCAGTCGTGCTCGTCACAGGGCACGAGGAGTACCACTCTCTAACTCCAGAAGACCTCGTAAACTACGTCGGAAAAGACGAATTTATTGTCGTCGACGGTCGATTCGTTTTCGAACCCGACGACTTCGCGAATCTGTCTGCGTCTTACATCGGAGTGGGTCGGGGTGACACCGATGAGTGATCGTATCTTAGTGACCGGCGCTGCTGGGTTCGTGGGCACCCACGTTGTTGTGGAATTGATTAATCGGGGAGATGATACCATCGTTACGGCCACAGACATTCAAAATTCGCCACCAGACCGATACAGCCACCACCTCGGTGACCGTCTAAGATATCGCCAAGGCGATATAACAGATGAAGATTTTGTGAATGACTTACTCTCCGAGAACTTCGATTATATTTTCCACCTTGCCGCTGTCGTCGGTGTCAATGAGTACGTCGAAAATCCGTTATACCTCACTGATGTTAATATTATTGCTACGAGAAACATCCTTAATAGAATTCGTGATGAGGATGTGAGATTTGTTTTTGCGAGCACAAGCGAAGTGTACGGGAAGAATCCCGATGTCCCGTGGGATGAAGATAACGATCGGATACTCGGACCAGCGTCAATTGATAGGTGGAGCCACAGTACGAGTAAGGGTTTTGCGAACATATGATACAAGGACTCATGTCGGCAGATACTCCGTTCTCCGCAACAATAATTCGCCCATTCAATCTGTATGGACCAGGGCAGCGACCCGCGTTCGTACTCCTGCGTTCGTTGAGCAGATAGTCAACGGAGATGTCCCTATCGTGTACGACGAAGGAACACAGACGCGGTGTTTCACATATATCGATGACTTCGTCGAGGGACTGCTACGAGCGGCGACAAACGAGGCGGGCCGGAATCAAGTGTTCAACCTAGGTAACACTCGAGAAACGGAGATTGCAGAGCTCGCGAATCTCGTCCTTGAGATTGCGGGTCACTCTGGTAGGGAGCCAAAATATATAGATACGAATGAACTCTATGGAGACGCTTACGAGGATCTTGATCGTCGAGTCCCCGATGTGTCAAAAGCCGATCGACTGCTTGACTGGCAGGCAGAAACGTCACTAGAAACGGGTATAGAACGCGTTATTGAGTGGGGAAAAAAACACTACACATGAATGAAGAACAGCCGATTTCGTCGGACGATTACCGGGTCATCGCCGACAATGTCCCAATCGTGTCGGTCGATTTACTGGTCCATACCCAGGGGGGACTCCTCTTAGGGAAGCGTCAGAATGAACCGGCACGAGGGGAGTGGTTCGTTCCGGGGGGGACCGTCCTCAAGGGAGAAGATCGTCGCCAAGCAGTTCATCGTGTCGCCCAAGAGGAAATGGGCACGGATGTCACGATTGAACGTACCCTCGGCGTGTATGAACACTCGTACGATGCGGCTGAAAGCGATGGTGTTCATTCCAAGCAGTATTTAGCAACTGCATTCGTTGTTACTCCCAAGAGTCGTGATTTCACCCCTGACGAACAACACGTCGAATTTCGGGTTTTCGATGCCACGTTCCCAGCACTACACGACTACGTCTGGAGATATATAAACGACTTACGGGCTCTCGGATATAACTACTCATGACTGTTTTATTGCTTGGAGCGAGCGGCCTCCTCGGAAGCAATGTCGCACTTAGCCTCCACGAGCGTGGGTGGTCAACCGTCGGGACGTTTCACACGTCCCGCCCCGACCTTCCAGTCCGTTGTAAAAAATGCGATCTGACCGAACGCGGCGAATTTCGCACATTGGTGGAGGATTACGAACCAGACTTCGTAATCAATTGTGCAGCGCTCACCGACGTTGATGGCTGTGAGCGTCATCCGGAACGCGCTCAGAGCATCAATTCACAGGTTCCAGATCGTATCGCCCGGGTATGTGAGGAGTCTGAAACGGATTTAGTTCATTTTTCCACTGACTACGTGTTCGATGGTCAGAAGACCGAAAAATACGGGGAACAGGATAACCCAAATCCGATTCAAGTATATGGCCAAACAAAGCTTCAGGGGGAAAGTGCCATTAGGGGACGAATCTCTGATGCGCTAATTATTCGCCTTTCGTTCGTTCATGGGATCCATCGTTCGTCGGAAAAGTGGATTGGATTCCCTGCTTGGGTTTACTCTGAGTTACAGTCAGGGAACGCTCCAACTCTTGTTGAAGACCAGCACGTTACCCCGACCCGAGCGATACAGGCGGCCGACACAACACTGGACCTTATGAAACGTGACCAGAACGGTGTGTTCCATGTTGCCAACCGAGATTGTGTAACTCCATATGAAATTGGTCAGATCGTCATGACTGAGATGACGGCCGGAGGGAAAATAATCAAAGTATCTCGGGAAGCGCTAGATACGGTTGCCGCTCGACCGGCAAACTCCTGTCTTGATGTGCGGAAATTAGAACAAACACTCGGCCGAAAGCAGCCTGTACTTCGTGAGCAAACTGGTGATCTTCAGGACTATATTTGATATTTGCTAATGTTATCCAAGAAGTATTTACGCTCCTCTTCTGAGAGGTCGGTAAACTCAAGAATTTTATTACAATTGTAGCCCGGACATTTCAATATTCGTTTACTCTCAAGTTCGTTTGCTGCGACCACGGTACCACAGGACTCACAGGTATGGCTTATAATCTTCATTGTCACAGGAATAGGCAGGAATTCTCACCGACAACGAATCTGCGACCCTCCGGGAGCATGTCCTCTGCTCCCCCGATAATTGTACCACGGCCAATGAGACTATCGACGATTCTTTTCGATGTAGTAATATCTGAATCTCCCACAATTACGCTGCTCTCGATTCGGGCTTCTGCCACTTTACAAGACTCTCCGATAGAGGTGTATGGACCGATGTAACTACCATCCGCCACCGTTGTATCAGGCCCTATTGAAACCGGTCCTCGGACGACCGCCCCGGATTCGATTACCGACCCTTGTTTGAGTTCGACTCTCCCCGAAACGCTGGTCTCATCCTCAATTTCCCCCTCGATTCTGTGCTGAAGACTATCAAGGATGAGGCGGTTCGCCTCCAGAATATCCTCCGGTTTGCCTGTATCTTTCCACCATCCTTTGACGACATGGGAATCGACAGGTTCGTCACGATCCAATAATCCCTGAATCGCGTCAGTGATTTCCAATTCCCCTCGCCAAGAAAGTTCGAGTTCTTCGATGATTTCAAAGACGACTGGCGAGAACAGATAGATTCCAATCAATGCGAATTTGCTGGGCGGGTTATCCGGTTTTTCAACGAGCTCTTTGACATTGTTGTCCTGGTCGAGATTAGCGACACCGAACTCTTGGGGGTTGTCAACAGTTTGGAGCGCTATACCTGCTGTGTATCTGTTTTTTCTGAATCCCTCAACCAAGTCGTTAATCCCCTCTTTAAGTATATTGTCACCCAGGTAGACGACAAAGTCATCACCATCAACAAAGTCTTCGGCGACACCGACAGCGTGAGCAAGTCCAAGGGGGTTTCCCTGTATTATGTATGTTATTTTAACGCCGTAATCTGACCCGTCGCCAAGCAGTTGCTTTATTTCATCCCGACCTTTGTTACCCAGAACAATTCCAATGTCTGTGATACCTGCGGCTTTAAGATCTTTAATAGCGTATTCTATGACTGGTTTATTCGCAACCGGAATCAACTGTTTCGGCCCGGTATGAGTTATTGGCCGAAGGCGGGTGCCTGTGCCTCCCGATAATATAAGTCCCTTCATTGTTACTTGTGTGGAGACTCCTCCCAATCAAGTGGAATTTGGTCCGTATCATAGGGAAGCCGCTCTTCATCGGGATCCTCGTAGTCGTATAGATTCGTAGGGAAGTTTATCAGAGTGTCTCTCGTCACCAGCGTCTTAAACCCATGCCAGCAGTCTCCGGGAACTCGGATGAGTTCCATATTCCCATTACCGATTATGAAAGTATTAAGTTCGCCTTGCGTAGGAGATTCATCCCGGTTATCGTAAATGCCAACTTTCACTTTTCCGTGGGGAACCACAAAATGATCTATTTGTCCCTCACAATGTCGATGCCAAGCTCTGATAATCCCGGGATAAGATTCCGAGACGTAGGACATTTCAGGACTGCCTTCATTTGCGTATATATCCCAATCGGAACGCCATATCTCAGCGAGAAACCCTCGCTCGTCTGCGTTTATTTGAACTTTTTTTGTCTCGACGTCGTGTATCATGCCAACGCTAACTCTTTCCGTACGTATTAGGTTTTATGAATAGCTCATAGATGCGAACTGAAGCTGCTATGTGGAACCGTCGTATTGTTGCATAGCATATACGTTACCTTCTAATCATCTGGTTCTTGATTAAGCATATGTGCCAACGATGGGGGTAAATCCTATGAGAACAACAGGTAACTTCGCACGGTGAACCCCGAATTATTTATTGTCTGGTCTCACAGAAAAAGTCCTGTTGATGCAAACCCGAGTCTCAGTCGTGATTACTACTTACAATCGACCTGAACTACTCCCGAGGGCTATTGAGAGTGTTCTAGAACAGACATTCACTGACTTAGAGTGTATAGTCGTAGATGATTGTTCACCCACACTCAAAGCCAAGGAAATTATAGGGTCGTATGATGACGACCGTTTGCAGTACACGCGACATACAGAAAACCAAGGTCTCTCCGCAGCCAGAAATACGGGTATTGATATGGCGCAGGGTGACTACGTGGCATTTCTTGACGACGACGATGAATGGTTACCGGGAAAATTAGAGAAACAGTACGAACTTTTTCAGCAACTGGATGACGAATATGCGCTGGTCTACTGCTGGATGGACTACCGACGAAACGGAGACAGCGAACTATTGTTTGAGTACCAACCCACTTATCGAGGAAATATATTTCCGCATACACTTGATCGTCAACCGATAGGGGCTGGGTCAACTTTGCTAATCAGGAAGCCAATAGCAAAGTTAATCCAGTTTGACGAATCGTTATCGCGTGGAATTGACGGGGATTTCGTTCGGAGATTGTGCCGAGAGTACAAAGTTGATTTTGTTCCTGATGCTCTTGTCAATTACTATGTCGACCATGGTAGAACACGGATTACACGGGACGATGAAGAAGGAATCCGAAATGCAATTGAAGGGAAACAGACAAAACTGCACAAGTTCGGAGACGAATTAAGTGACTATCCTGCTCAAAAAGCGAGAATCTATTCGAATCTGGGGAAGTGCTATGGTCAAGTTGGAGATAATGTAAATTGCGTTCATTATCATATAAAAGCAATAAAAACTCACCCTTGGGATATTACTTTGTATAAAAATATCTTTCGAACCGCACGTCAGCGTGTCTGTTAGTAAAAGAGGAAACGAATTTGAACGAACGCTCTTGTGACATAGATTGTTGGTGAGTCATAGGGCAGTTTTGAGGGTGGTTTTCAACGTCTCTTTTTTTTGGGCTTTGGTAGACACGATGACGAAGTCGGAACGCTTTGAGATAGGGTGTGAGTTTGTCCTTGGAGACTCCTCGATGGGGCGCGAGCCGATTGCGCCAGCCATCCGTGGCTCTCGCAGGTATTGACTTGCATGTCTCCAATAGCGTATTCACCATCGCCGTGAACGACATATTTGCGGTCAAGTACATCGTCTTCGTCGAGCGGATCCAACGCCCGAAAGCCATCGGTATAGACAGTCAACGACTCCTCTTTGCGGTTCGCAAGCAGGAGTCGAACCGTCGATTCATCGGAGGCTTTCGCTGGCAACACGTACCGGTCCCCTGGCCACGGTCAGCCAGGATAAACAAGGGTGGCTGTCCTGCTCGTACGTGCCCCGTCCGCGCGCGGATAGGCCACGCGAGCGCGACCGGGCGGTCGCGCTCGCGGCCTTTCTTCCCCTTTGACGTACAGTTCGTCGATTTCGACCGGCCCCTCGAGTTGTGGGCGAGGCGCGTCCATCGCTCGTAGGTAGCGCTGGACGCGCCGGTAAACCGTTTTCTAGAAGACACCGAGTTCTACGTCTAGCTGTCGAAAACTGGTGTTGAAGCGGATTTAGGTGTAGACGGCGAGAAACCACTTTCTGAGTTCGACCGCCGAGTGCTCGAAGACGGTGCCCGTCTGATCGTTGAACGTGCGGTCGTTATTCTTACAGCAGTATCGCTGGAACACCCGATAGCTGCCATACCGAATCACAGATTCGGCCCGGAAGCGTGGGCAATAGACGCCGTCACGCCAGCGAATCTGTGCCCGCAGATTCGCGGCGCGACGCTCCGAGACGAACGTCTTGAGTGGAAGCATGGTTTCGTCGGGTGGCGCGAACGCGACACCCTTGCCCCGCTACGACTTCTACTACTGCTGGCTGACCAACAATCCTCTACTCATTAGCGTGAACGAAATAATGCTTGAATTCATCGAAAATTGTCTAAGTGACGATCATCGGTAACCAAGGGCTTCAAGGCGCTTGTAAACGTCCTCTTCATCATGATACGAGACCGAGTTATCACTCCCACCCTTTGGTCTCTTCTCCAGCAGATGATTTGACCGCTCCTCAGAGAGTCTCTTCAGTTTTTCAACCGTGTCTTTCTGCTCACTGAGTAGATTGGTCCGCTCCTCTGGATCCTGTTTAGTATCATAGAGTTCGATTGATGGTGCATGTTCAACTTCACAGTAGCGGCAGACAGTAGTTCCATCAACTAAGTATATCAGTTTCTTCTCATTCTTAAAGATCATCCGTCGCCTTTGTGTGTGTGCTTCTTCAGCCATCACGAACTCACGGTCAATTGATCCCTCGCCTTGGATGGCCGGGGTGAGGTCAAAGCCATCAGGTTCAATTTTTTCTTCTTCTACATCTGCAATGGATAGTACTGTCGGGGCGATGTCTGTTATTTGAACCAGATCGGCTACGGAGTCTATGCCTTTGTTTGGTGACCGGATAAGCATCGGTATTCGGATTGTGGAGTCGTAGAGTCCATGATGATCATAATAAATACCGTGTTCAGTTAGTGACTCTCCGTGGTCGGCCAAAAACACAAGGAGTGTATCCTCATATACTTCTTGGCTGTGTAGTTCTGAAATCAAATGGCCCAAGCGATCATCGGCAATAGCTACGCTCGCATCGTAGCTAGCGTCAATGATTGCGGTGCTGGGCGTTTCTTGATCAAAATAATATTTTTCTCGAATCTCCGGATAGTGTCCATTCAACACTCGACTGTGGAATTCAGCCGGAATTTCCCAACCAGTGTAGTTTCCCATGTCTACCTTATAGTCATATGTATTGAGATTTTCTGCAATGAGGTCTGGAGGTGCCGAGTATGGACCATGAGTGTCCATCAAATGAACAAAAGAGAAAAACGGTTCAGAACAATCTATCCACTCGCAAAAATTGTGTATGACTTGATCCTGTGACCGATGATAGGCATCTATCGTTGCATTAGACCCGACATCGCCCCGTTCCGGAAGGAAAGAAGAGACTGACTGATAAACATTCGAAATAGTACGTTTTACCAGGGGATGGACTGCTTCCAATGTATCCCCGATAGCAGATTTCGTTGATTTAGATTGTTCTCCGAACGCTTTTCGACTCTCCATTTCGGACGGATAACGGTCGAATCCATTTCGATGCCACCGCCCCAGTGGCCTTCCGAATTTTCCGGTACGATACCCATTCTCTGAGAGAATCTCTGGGAGCTGTCTGACGTTCTCAACGGATTGCTTCTCGCTTTCTGTGACTCGGCGCCCGTGATTAACCACCCCGTGACTTAGCGGATATCGACCCGTCTGAATGCTCGTCACTGCAGGATCAGTTGTATTTATTGTACTATATGCATTCGGGAAAATTGTTGCTTCGCCCGCAAGTGTGTCAATGTTCGGAGTTAAATCACGCCCTCCAAATGACCCGACCCGATCACGTCGGAGCGCATCGATGACGACAATGACGATATTCGGCTGCATACCTTTGATAAGCCTGTTGGCGGTTATAATAGCAGGGAATTTGCTCTGATTGCATAAGTTGGTGGATAGCTGTCCGTTT
The DNA here is from genome assembly GCF_029338255.1 of Haloarcula halobia. Lineage (NCBI taxonomy): Archaea > Methanobacteriati > Methanobacteriota > Halobacteria > Halobacteriales > Haloarculaceae > Haloarcula > Haloarcula halobia. The sequence goes on along the minus strand of NZ_CP119788.1, from coordinate 117,461 downwards.
CACCGCTCTTGTAATTGAAACTATCTTCTGGAGATATTAAGGCTATAGGTGGAAAGGCCTGAAAGACTCAGCCGATTCAATTGAGAAATCGATATTATATTGTAACGCTCGGAAATATAGTTAATATCTAAACACCTTCATATCGACCTCGGTTGCACAAAGCCGACGAGGTTATTATCCCCGTGTTCATTCTTTGGTTCGTAGAGACGATCTCCGTTTCGCAACCATGTCCAACGATTCCAAAAATCTCTCTTGGCGGCGAAAGGTTCGAGCGTTTAAGGATGTCATCCGATTCCGCCCGTTTTATTTTGGGGGAATAATAATTGTCAGTACTATTTCAGCTGTGCTTGAGGGGTTTGGGCTCAGTTTTATTCTTCCGATTGTTGAAGTCGCTCAGGAAGATATTTCTGACCCCGAGTCCGCAGAAGGACTACTTGCGATCTTCCTGCAAATCTACGAGCTATTGAAGATCCCATTTACTCTTGAGTCACTTGTCGGCGGTGTAGCTATCATAATGATTCTCCGTTATAGCCTTAGTTTTGTCGTCGCCTGGTTGCAGGGTGTTCTAGAAGCGAACTACGTCCGGCACCTCCAAATTGAGACATTCGACAGGACAATAAACGCACGGATTTCGTACTTTGACCACGAAGGCTCGGATCAAATCCTCAACGCCATAGTGACACAAGCCGAAAATGGTGGCCGTGTGATCGGACACTCCCTCGAAGTCTTCAAACAGTCCATTCTTTCTCTGGTTTATCTCTCTATCGCACTATACCTTGCCCCGTTAGTCACAATCGGAACGCTCCTTATTTTGGGGAGCATCACAGTCTTCTTTCGGTTTTTCTTAGAGGGGGGGTACTCACTGGGTGACGCTATGGCTGAAGCGAAGGAGCGGATACAGACGCATGCACAAGCGGGTACACAGGGTATTCGCGATGTGAAACTGTTTGGACTATCTGACGAGATCTCGTCGCAATTTAATGAAGCCGTAAGAGAGGCAGAGGAGACTCGAATTCAACTAATTATGAACCGTGCGGCGATTAATAACTTCTATCAGCTGTTAACCGCACTCACAGTATTCATACTAATTTATATAGCTCTCTCCTTTTCGTCCCTATCCCTGGGGGCGATGGGGGTTTATTTATTTGCGATGTTTCGCTTAGGGCCTCGTGTGAGCAGAATCAACAAAGAAGTGTATAATGCGGAGGGACAACTTCCGCACCTCATCCGTACTCAAGAGTTCGTCGCCGACTTGGAGTCAAATAGAGAAAAAGATAATTCCGAATATCATGTTCCAAATCAAATCGATTCGGTATCGTTTGAAAACGTCTGTTTCAGCTACAGCGAGGGTACTGAACAAATCACAGACATATCATTCAACGCTCAGCGGGGCGAGTTTATAGCATTTGTCGGTCCATCCGGGGCAGGAAAATCAACGATTCTCTCGCTACTTGCTTCGATGTATGAACCGGATTCGGGGAGAATAACAGCAAACGGAAGAAAAATTCAATCGTTTGACCTTGAGCAATGGCGGTCAAGTATTTCGGTCGTCAGACAAAACCCATATATTTTTAATAAAACATTACAGGAGAACATAACTATTGGCCGTAGAGATGCCACCAAAGAAGAAATTGATCGTGTCTGCGAGATTGCACAGGTGACTGAATTCCTTGAGGACTTACCAGAGGGCTACGGTACTCATCTCGGAGATGACGGGGTCAAATTATCCGGTGGTCAGCGACAGCGAGTCGCGCTTGCTCGCGCACTGCTGAAAGAAGCGGACTTAATAATACTCGATGAGGCAACCAGCGATCTTGACACGAACATCGAAGATCAAGTCCACAGCGCAATCGAGTCAATGGAGCGTGATGTGATACTGATCGTTGTGGCCCATCGTCTGTCAACGGTTAGAAACGCGGATGTAATATACGCCCTCGAGGACGGCCAGATCTCCGAACGAGGAAGCCACTCTGAACTACTGAACCAAGATGGAATGTACGCCGAATTGTACTCGGCAGAGCCGGGTTAGCTGTGTCTAATTGCGATTCAAATTCGGTAGTTCCCATCGAGTCAACCGATAGCCACGATTGACGAGGTTGGATTTTCAGAAAGCGTCTATATGGGTGTTGTGAAGTTTCTGTACCATCCAGACACAGTTCTTACGGCCTCTGACCTCGAAAACTTAGCGCTTGGTCTCCTCTCGGAGATTCCGATCCCCGGAGTCGAAGACTGCGCCTTCGACTCCGGAATCATCCACGACACCCTCCTTCACGCCGCTGTTGAGCAAGACTTCATCAAGGCGATCACTGACGCCACGCGCAACACCAATTCCGATGATTACACGCTCACACAGCTCCACACCATCGATCCAACTGAGCTTGGAGAGATCGTCAACCGACTTCCCGCTGAACAGGCGACGATGATCCTTGGCCCTCTGCCGAGGATCATCTGCCTTGACTTCATCGACATCCATTACCACGGCTGTCCCTACTACGACCCGGCTGAACTCTGTCATACGACTCCCCGCGATGGCACCTCCCAGTGCCATCGCTACCTTGCTGCAATCACGCTCTGTCCCGCGAAACCGCTGATTGTTGCCGTCACACCCGTCCGCAGCGACGAGCCAACGAGTGACGCGGTCGATCGCGTCATCGACCGCTTCACGGCTCTCCCCTTCGAGGTAGACGCAGTCCTCGCCGATCGAGGCTTTGCGAACGCTGCCTCAATCCAGCGGTTGCAGACGACCTCTCCAGTGATTCTACCGGTCATTCGGCGTGGGAAACGTCTTGCCGAGAAACTGGAGACGAGAGTGTCCTACTGGACAGAGTATGTGATGTACGCGGGAAGCGAACCTCCCGTTCGCTTCCCGCTGGCGGTCTGTGTCTTCTACCAGCAAGAGAAGCGCGGGAAACACCTCGTGCGGGCGTACGCGGCGTGCGAGCAGGGTGCTCGCACGCCAAAGGAAGTCGAACGTCTCTACCGGAAGCGTTCAGCGATTGAGACGAGCTTCCGAACGATGCAGGAGGCCCGAGCGCGAACAACCACGCCTGACCCGGTCTGGTTCCGGTTCAAGGTCTTCCGTCGGTGGATCGCTCACTCGCTTGACGAACGTTTCGGGCGGCTCTGGGAGGCACCAACGAACGGTGTTGGGATTCCGTCAACATACCCAGAGCTGGATGCGGGCTAACGACGCCCGCATCCAGCGCACGCCACGTCCGTGAGCGAGAGCCTCGCCTGCATTATGGCAAACGGCAGTCTCACGGATGTGAGACTGACCTCACCAACAAATGCACGAGCGTGAGCGGACGTTCTCAGCCGTCACAGCTCTCAGATTCAGTCATTGCTCGGGAACGATGGAAACGACCGAAATTAGTAGAGCTAGCTACAAAGGCATCCCCAACACATTGATATAGTTCCGAGCGAAATCAGCGGTACCAGAATGGGTATTAAGAGTGTGTTCGTTCGCCACTTCCAGTGGCTATACTACGGTCTATATAATACGGTATTCGTCGCCAAAGATCTTCGTTATCTATTTTCTTGTTGGTCATCGAAACGTTTGCCACGATCAACATCATTTCCACATCCGATAGGTATCGTAATCGGAACAGGGAGCCCAATTGGGGAAAATTGCACGATACTCCAGAATGTTACTATTGGAGTGAAGAATCCATCAGATACGCAATCACCAAAAATCGGAGATCGAGTTTTTATTGGCAGTGGAGCAGTTATCCTCGGTGATATTGAAATCGGAGATGGGGTAGTAATCGGGGCTAACTCGGTAGTATTGTCTGATGTTCCTGAGGGGGTGGTAATCGCCGGATCCCCAGCAGAAGTCGTGAGCAAGCAATAGTGAAGTCCTTAGTGGCTTGAATCCCTACTCCGCTCCCTCAGCCTTGGCATTCTCTGCTAGTTCCAACTCCAAAGGGTGGATGCGCCCTGTAGCCGAAAATATAATTATTATTCAATTATCATCTGGCTGCGAATCTTGTTACATGCACTAGTTGGCGACGAAGCGAGCTCAGAGCGATCGGTTGACGGCTCATCCGTCAATTAGTCCCGTAACAGATCACAAACAGTCACAGTGAAAGTTCAGTCATGTCTACGATGCTGAATTCGTTTGCAATCGCCTTATAACAATTTTGGAGGGATGAATAGCTTATTTCGTCGTTGAGTCGTTCAGAATTAAAACCTAATTGGAATTTTTGATTGTTTAGGTGGGATTGCAGGATAACTCCGGTTGCCCCATCAATTACTGCTTTCGCCCGGTTGTGGAGATATTTGTGCTCGGATTCCTGATACTGATTAAAATTAACGTCTTCATTTGCAAGCAATTTTCCGTAGCCATAATATTCTGCAAATACTCGCCTTTTGCCGAGATCGTTTACGTTTAGTCCATTCGTCAGAAACCCATACAAATCCCGAAGCGCTACGTTATTTGATTCAGTTTGGCTGGAACGCCGGGTTCGTGAATAATAATCGGGACACGGAGTAGCTTTTCCCAAATACCACACTGGTGGCCCTGCATACCGTGTTCCCCAATAAGTTCCCCATGGTCGCTAATGAGAATGAAAATAGTGTCCTGTTTGTTGGTCTGAATCCATTCCCAAAGTAGCTTCAGTTGAGAATCGAGATACCGGATTGAAGAGTCATACAGAGCGCGCGCTGCTCTGATTGTATCATCGTCTTTCTCTTCCCACCGAAAACTCTTTCTATTCCTACCGATCCGGTAGCCGTCAGCCAGTTTTCGTTTAGCCTTGACTGGATCAGATACGAATTCAGTAGCAAATTCATCTGGCGGGTCGTACGGCATATGTGTCTCCATAAAATTCAGGTAAAGGAAGAACGGATTATCGGTTTGTTGCATCCATTGTTTAGCCCTCTTGATGGTTACTCTAGCACCCGCGTCGGGGAAAGGCGACAAGGGATTTTTCCCTAATTTTAGCCTGGTTGCTTTTTCAAGGGAAATGAAGTCACGTTTCCACCACGCTTCTCTGACCAGCGTTTTTATTTGTTCAGATGGAGACGGCTGACCATCAGATTTGAAGAGGGCCTGAAGTGCAGGATAGCCGACAAACTTCTCAAAATCTTCGATCTCGGTATGTTTGTCCCATCCGGTAAAACCAAACTCCGGAGTGATGAAGGAGTTGTTTGTGATACCCATAGTCTCGTATCCTTGGTGTTGCAATTGCGTAAGGAGGTCACATCCAGTCAGGTACATTGTTTCGGTGGTGAAATTATGTTCATGTGGCAAATTGCCCGTGAAAATGGAGGCATGGGACGGACCAGTAAACGGCGCATTCGCGTAACCCGAATCCGCAACCCAGCTCTTTTTTATAAGTTCTGAGATGAATGGTGCAGTCTCACGATTATAGCCGTAGTATGGAAGGTGGAATGCCGACATCGTGTCAGCCACAGCGAGTACAATATTCTTCCTAGTCATTGATTAAGCAAATAGAGAGACCATCAAAAGCAGTTCGAATTATAAGTTTCGAGTAAAGAGTATCAGTCATGGGAGAAAGAGTCGAAGTAGAGGAAGCCGTTTATACTGTTCTAGCAGAACGTGCGGGACAAAAAGACATGCCGACCGGTGAATATATCAACCAGCTTCTCTCGGAGATCGCGGAGAAAGTAAAACCAATCGTTCAACGTGAGCGGGTCGAAATTGACTCAGAACCAGACATCGAGGAACGCCTTCGGGACCTCGGATATCTCTAAGCTTAGATGTAGGCGCGTATAGTCGCTAGATGTCCGTTCTATCGGTAAAGATCAAGTAGTATCGCCGCAGTTCACGCAGCAAGCGCTATAATAGGGCCCTCATAGCGGTTGGCAGGAATCAGTTGGGAACGATAGATCAGGCGACTGGAAGCTACTGTCGATATCGGACATAAGCAACCGGAGCTATCGCTCTCGGACAGTCTCGCTTCGCCGAAGCGAGGCGGTCAACCGATGACATCTCCGTACTCTGGCGGCAATCCCACGCCGTTCGTCCGGTACTCCTTCCGCCATCCGAGTTCGTCGTCCAGTTGCTGTTGGATCCCTTGGAGGAACCCATCACGGAACGGGTGTCTGTCCCCAGATTCAAATATATTTGAGTTTGGTGTTTCAACAGTCAGGCGTAATTATGCCGGCACAGACTCCTGGAATTAGAATCCAATGAAATGAAAAAGCACAATACAGGAAATCGTCAACATCACGAGTAGATGGTGGATCCTGTTGTTCTTCTCACCGTGGACTCACTCACTGCCGGACACATGGGCTGTCTCGGATACGACCGGAACACCACACCTCGATTGGACGAACTCCGCCGCCGGGGTACTTTGTACACGAACGCCGTCGCCCAGAGTTCCCATACACGGGAGTCGATGCCGTCGTTGTTCTTCTCACAATATCCATCCCAGCTTCCCGATATTGGTCCAGTACCGGACGATCGCGAAACTATCGCTACGGTTCTATCTGACAGCGGATTTACGACTGCTGGGTTCCACTCGAATCCGTATCTATCCCGTGCATACGAGTTCGATAAGGGATTCGACGTGTTCGACGATTCTCTGTCACTCGCACAGAATCGTCTTGTGACGTTCTTCCATCGCGTCGTGAATCATTTTCGGACCGAACCGTATACTCGTGCTGGTGACCTGAACGAACGGGCACTTGAATGGCTCGACTCGGAACCGAACCGTCCCCGATTCTGTTGGGTCCATTATATGGACCCACACGGTCCGTATCAGCCTCCGGCATCGTTCCAATCACACTTCACAGACAAATCTATCGGGAAGCGGTCAGCCAAACGGCTTTGGCGACAGATGGTCGACAACCCCTCGTCACTCAACGCAGAAGATCGCGAACTGCTGGTCGACCTCTACGACGCCGAGATACGGTATACGGACGCGATGATTGGCGAGTTTATTGACGGACTCGCAGACCGCGGGTTGCTGTCAGACGCGCTCGTCATCGTCGCCGCCGACCACGGCGAGGCATTCGGTCAACACGATGTTTACGGCCATCCCCGCCACCCTTATGAAGAATTGATTCACGTACCACTATTCGTGCTTGGCGGTGGATATCCAGCGGACCAGCGAGTGGACCAGCCGGTTGAGAACCTTGACATCGGCCCAACGATACTGAACTGTTCGGGCTGTTCGGTTCCGCCGACCTTTTCTGGTGAAGCGCTCCCGAGAGAGAGTAGCGAGTACACCGATGTAGCACCCGTCGGTATCGCGGAGTGTCGCGGGGAGAACGATGCTAGGGACACACGGCGGGTCGCCGCTCGGTCAGCCAGATACAATTATCGGATCGAACTGGACGACGAAGACCATGTACAGACGAGCGGACTCTACGACCGGCAGTCGGACGACCCGAAAAGGGATGTAAGCGACGACGCACCGGACGTTCGTGCGCACTTCGATGACCAGATCAGAGAGCACAACGACTCAATTCAAAACGCCCGAGTAACAGCCGGCGAAGAAATCGAGAGTGAAGCTGTCTCACAACGGCTTCGTGACCTGGGCTACAAGTGAGTCCCGACGCATGACGGGATCTAGTGCGGAACGGCCCAGAATCCTCCAAGTCAATAAGTTCTACTCGCCTCATATCGGTGGGGTTGAACAGACAGTCAAAGCGACCGCCGAGGGTTTATTCGAGCACGGATACGATGTACGGGTGCTGGCCGCCCAGTCGCAAGGGCGAGGCCAAGAGGACAGGGTAAATGGCATTTCGGTCTGTCGGACCACGAGTCTCGGCACGTTTCGCTCGGTCCCGCTCGCTCCCACGTTTCCGGTTCGTTTTAGGCAGGAGGCGACGGTTGCAGACCTGATTCACCACCACGTCCCAAACCCGATCGGCGTCATCTCTCACCTACTCGCGGCACCGCGGGACGTTCCAACGGTCGTCACGTATCATAGCGATATCGTCCGGCAAGCACTGGAACTCAAACTGTACGCTCCGCTTCTACACACGTTTCTGGATCGTGTCGACTGTATCTTCGCGACCTCCCCAAATATGATTGGTAACTCCGAGTTCCTCAAGCAATATGAACACAAGTGTAGGGTGGTTCCCTTGTCTATTGAGACGTCGAAGTTCGGTCAGTACGAGGGGGCGAGTTATGACCTCCCAGGCAAACCAGGCAAGCGGGTGCTATTCGTCGGGCGCCTCAACTACTACAAGGGAACCGAGTATCTCATCGACGCCATGCGCGATATTGACGCGACACTCTTGATCATCGGTGACGGCGAACGCCGGGACGAACTCGAAGCACGTGTCCGAGACCACGGGCTGACCGACCGCGTTACGTTTCTGGGCCACGTCTCTGAGGAAAAGCTCCACTACTGTTACAACACGGCTGACGTCTTCGCCCTCCCGTCGGTTGAAGCAAGTGAAGCGTTCGGAATCGTACAGTTGGAGGCGATGGCGTACGGGATGCCGGTCGTCAATACGAGTCTTCCGACAGGCGTGCCGTGGGTCAGCCAGGACGGCAAAACGGGAATAACCGTGCCGCCACGGAACTCGTCGGCCCTAGCGAAGGCACTGGATCGACTCCTCTCTGACCCCGAATACCGTGCGGAGCTTGGGGCGAACGCTGCGACACGTGTGAAAACAATGTTCGACCGCGAGACGAGAATCGACACTATTGCCGCCGCGTATGAAAATATTCTTGCCGCATCCCCGACCGAATAATGCTGTTTACCGATGCCAGTAGACGTTTAAGCCAGCACCGACGCCAATCAGTCCTGGAACTTTGTTAGCGTCGGCTATTCGATAGTAAGAACAATATCAAGCGGATAAATACGTATTGCTACTGGTATGAACGTTGAATCTGAACTCTCGGAGCGGCCGGTTTTCGTTACAGGTGCAGATGGGTTCGTCGGCTCTCATCTGACCGATACCCTCGTTGAACACGGTGCCGACGTCCACGTTTTCGTTCGGGCCACTTCCAGTGGCGAGCTCAACAATATCCGCCATCTGATGGATGATATTACCGTCCACCGTGGTGACCTCAGGGACAAAACCTCCGTCCACCATGCTCTCTCGACGTTTACCGACCACACCGAAACGCTTGTGTTTCACCTCGGGGCACAGGCCCACGTTGGCGAGTCGTGGGACCGCCCCTACGAGACTGTCGACACCAACGTCACTGGAACACTCAATCTCCTCCAGACCATTGTCGACCTTGACCTCGACATCGCGAAGTTCGACACCGCAGGCACGAGCGAGGAATACGGGAACGTCAAAGAGGAGATGACTGAGAAACATGACTACGAAGACGACGGCCGCGTCCTCCTCAGCGAGCGGTCGCCGGTCAACCCCACGAGCATCTACGCCACGTCGAAACTCGCCGCTGACTTCCTCACGATGAACTACAACGACGCGTACGGATTGCCGGCGGTCACGACGCGGATGTTCAACAACTACGGCCCCAGACAGAACCCTCGCTACATCACGGGTACAATCATCACGCAGGCGCTAGAGCGGGACATCGTCGAACTTGGGAACCTCCAGCCAAAGCGGGACATGTGTTACGTCAGCGACGGTGTTCGTGGGCATCTCCACGTCGCACTCGGTGGTAACCCTGGTGAGCAGTACGTCTACGGCTACGGTGAGAACATCTCAATGCGTGAGTGGACCGAGACCATCCTCGACGTAGGCAACGAACACGATTACTGGGAACGTCCAGACATCGTCCAGGACGAGGACCGGTATCGCCCCGGTGACAGTGACGTCGAAGAGTTGCTGGTCGGCTACGAGAAACTCCACGAGAAAACCGGCTGGGAGCCGCAAGTCTCCTGGCGTGAGGGCATTCGAGAGACCATTGACTGGTACGCGAACAACAAACCGTCGTGGTACGGTCGGGTGGACTGGCGATGATCCACGACTTCTGGGACGGCCGGTCAGTGATGGTGACTGGTGGCAGTGGCTTTCTTGGCAGCCACCTAGTGGAGGAACTGCGCACGCGCTCCGACGATGTTGATGTATTCATCCCCCGAAGCGACGAGTACGACCTCCGTGAGCGGGCTGCAATTCGCCAGGCATTCGTCAAATCCGGCTCGACACTGTTATTCATCTCGCGGCAACCGTTGGCGGCATCGGCGCGAACCGAAAGAATCCAGGACGTTACTTCTACGACAATGCCGTTATGGGTATCGAACTCATGGAGATGGCCCGGCAGTTCGACGTCGAGAAATTTACCATCTTAGGAACGATCTGTTCGTATCCGAATCACACGGAGGTGCCATTTTCTGAGGAGGATCTCTTCGACGGCTATCCGGAGGAAACCAACGCTCCCTACGGCATCGCAAAGAAGGCCCTGCTCACTCAGTCGAAGGCCTACCGGAAGCAGTACGACTTTAATAGTATCTATCTAATGCCGGTGAACCTATACGGGCCTCGTGACGATTTCGACCTCGAATCTGCCCACGTTATCCCAGCTATTATCCGCAAGTGCATAGAGGCCCGAGATCGCGGCGACGATTCAATCACCGCCTGGGGATCCGGTGAGCCGACGCGTGAGTTCCTCTACGTGACTGACGCCGCACGTGGCATCCTCAACGCAACCGAAGAACTTGACCGGAGCGAACCGGTCAACCTCGGGAGTGGTGCGGAAGTCAGTATCCGTGATCTCGTCGAGACCATCGCGGAGCTGACGGATTTCGAGGGTGACATCGAGTGGGATACCTCGAAACCGGACGGACAGCCTCGACGGAAACTGGACATCAGTCGCGCCAAGGAGTATTTCGACTGGGATGCCAAGATCGATTTCGAAGAGGGTCTCCAAGAGACAATTAACTGGTACGAGTCTGTCCGAGATCAACATCCAGCCGGAGGTGTACAACTCAATGGGTAACTCTGGCAACGGCGACAAACCCCCTGGTAATCCAGGCTACATTCCACCAGAGGACTGGTAGACTGTTGTCTGCTCGGTTCCAATGGTCTCAGTTTGGTCGTCCTGGCCGACGATGCCGTGGTGCTGACGAAGCGGACTTACGAGCCAGCCACTGGCGAGTGGTCTGTCTCAGGTGACTGGGTCAAAAAGAGAGCGGTTCCGAGGGACCATCCATCAGATTGTAGGCGCCGATGTTACTATTGAGCCCTCTTTGGGCGCCTACGATCACCCCGATATAATGTCGGAATGGGCGATACTAGCGGGATAAACTACGTCCCCAATGGTTTGCGTCTGAACTCAAGGAGGTTCGAAGATCGACGAAAGAACTCAATTTTGAGCAATTTAGAGCCGTTTGTGTTTGAATAGGTGAGCGATATCGGTTCGGCGTTAGCGAGCAGATCACCTCACTTTATTCGGATTATACGGTGCTACTGAGTCTCTCCATTTCGAAGCTTTCGAGGGGTCCAATCCTCCGACTTATCGAGTCTGGACGGCTCAATATTGGGCTTATTTCCTGATCCTGCGTTCGGCTCTTCTACCCATCTACTCCAAAATAGAAGGCTATTCAAAAATATATTAAATATATAAAATAGAATGCTATTCAAACTATTTACCATAGAATTAAGCCGAGAGGGGAGATATTGGTGAATAGTATGAGTGGGCCAAATAGCGTGAATAGAATAGATACTACAAAAAGCCCAAATGTCCCATACAACTCGGTACGTACCGACGGGAACAACCGTGCTGTTTCGGTCTGTATGCTGAAGGGGGGCGTGGGCAAATCAACGGTTGCAGTCAATTTGGCACGCCAGTTGGCTGCACAAGCCCACAATGTTCTCCTCATCGACCTCGACCCGAACGGCCACGCGTCCGTCGGTTTAGGGTTTGACGATCAATATCACAACACGGAGGAGACAATCGGCGACGTCTTCTTCCATGATGCCGACCCAACTTCTGTCGTCTATGATACCGGCTACGAGTTCGATATCCTTCCTTCGAGTGAAGACTTAGAACAGGTAGAGCGGGAGATCGTCGTTGGTGACGTGTTCCAACCCTCTGCGCTGCTCAAGCGGGAAGTCGTCGATCCACTTCTCGGGGACACATACGATTACATCGTCACAGATTCGCCGGCCTACCGGTCCCGACTCACAGATAACGCGCTGGTCGCGACGGCGAACCTGGTCCTTCCCCTCGCACCCGGTAACGAGGCGATGGCCGGTCTTGAACGAACCATCGAACGACAGATTTCACCACTCCGTCAGCATATGGACGTCGACGTCCTTGCGCTGGTTCCGAATATGCTGAGCGGTCGTATCGACCAGCAGACCCAAGATCGGCAGCTGCTCGAACGGCTCAACTCCCATGATAGCCTCCAAGACCGCATCCCAAATTTCGCACGAATCACGGACTGGGAGGCCGTCGACGCCGGCGACCTCAAACCCTCACCAGGCATTCGGGACCGTACTAGCATTACGAAGGCCTACGGAGAGCGCAAACCACTTCTGGACTACGATCCAGACTGTGACCAGTTGAAGTGTTTCGACGAATTAGCACACATTGTCAAGGCAGGGAAGGTGGTCCGCCATGACTGAGGATGATCCGTTCGCCGATCTTGGAGAGACGCTAGAGGATTCACCGGACGACGAACCACAGGACATGGATGAGGCACCTGAATCAGGGACAACCGAGGAAACGGCTTCTAAGGAACCGGTCGAACGACGGGATCCGATGACCGATACTGCGTTTAGCTACGAAGCCGCCAAACAGCGTCCCTTCTACGCCCGGAAGACAACGATAGAGGACTTCGATTCCTGGCTGAAGTACGAACTGGAACGCGAGCTCAACCAGCAGGGCTACCAGAACATCGTAGTCCGGGAGATGACCGATGCCCTCTTGCGGACAGTCGTGGAAGAAGACCTAGTGGAAGAAGTGAGTGAACGGTTCGAACAGCTCGAAAATCTGCTTCTCCAGAATCGAATAGATAGTAAGCTATTCTAAAATAGATATCTATTTCAGAATCGTCTAAACATCGGGCCCAAAGTGGCTGGATTCTCCGCTTTGTATGGCGAGCTAAGTCAAGACCTCAGATTAGTGGCGCTGCGAATGACAGAACCCGTGCACGGGATTGTGATCGGTGAAGTGACCGGTGGGGGACAAGTTGTCCCCCGATGTGACAAACCGGTCAGATCCGGTTGCGGCTGCTGATGACAGCCGCGACCGACAATCAGTCGACGAGCATCGAGAAAATATCGATCCGCTCTCGATCGGGAAACTACCGTTGACAGAGCAGGCCGCGGTGGTCGTCGACGAGACGACCGTCGCGGCCGACCTCGTCACCCAACTCGAGTACGACCGCTACACCCACGAAGATCCCGTCCCCGACTGGCGTCCCGCCAAGCCGTTCGCGGCGATGGTTGGGGCACTCCTCTTGCAGGAGTTGGAAGACGCGTCCGATGGCTGGCTCCATCGGACGCTCGATGCTGACCCCGAACTTGCCGCTAATCTGGGCTTCGAACCAGACAATCCCCCCTCACGGAGTGCGATCTCACGCGCCTGGAGCGGACGGCTTGCCGAACTGCGCTCGACGATCGAGACGAGTGCTCGTCAGATCCAGCAGTTGGCCGCTGAGCGCGGTAGTCCAATCGGAGCACCGTACGAAACCAACGCTTCGGAGGAGCCGACAGGCTCCTCGAAGCGCACCGTCAATCGTCTCCTTCGCCGGAAAACCAGGGACCTGCTGGACGAACTCCAGACAGTCGTGTTACCTGCATTCGGCTCGATCGGCCCGACGATCTAGCCTACGATGACGAAGAACTGCTAACCCTGGAGGCCTGTCTCGGAGTGACAGGCACCGCCGCCAACGGCGGTGCCGAGACCTATGGTGATTTCGTCAACCCAGATCCGGCTCTCGACGACCCCTTCTACGAGGACGGACCGAGTGGCGAAACACTGCTGGAGGCGATCAAAGACCTTTCTCCGACGGACATCGCTGAGATGGTCAACCAGGGCGCGGCCCGCGTCTTGACGCGGGCCAAGCCCCGTCTGGAGTTCGAGACACCGGTCATGCTGTCAATCGACATCACCTACGTCGCCTTCTACGGAGAGCGCGAGGAACTCGTTCGTGTGCAGGGTGCTCCTGAGGACAAATCCTACGACTGGTGCTACAAGTTTGCGACCGCGAACGTTGTCGGGGACAACGTTCACTTCGCGGCCGGAATGCTCCCAGTCGGCCACGCTGACTACCACGATTCCGATGCGTACCCTGGCAAAGACAAGAGTTACCGAGTCGGCGACGTCGTTCGCCGACTCGTCGATCACGTCAACGATGTCTGTCGGATCCGTATATGACGGCTGTACGCCGATCGTGAGTTCTACGCGACCGACGTATTCTCGACGTTGGAACAGCGAGAGATCTTCTACGTAATCCCGGCACGGCGCGATGACCGCGTCAAGCGGTTCATCGCGCGCATGAACGAGGACGTAGACGGCAACAAGCAGGTGACAGTCAAACACGACCACGCTGTATACGGGCCGGTGAAACACGGTGGGACGAAGAGTAGCACCGAGACAACGCTCGTCGGTCTCCCGCCAGACGAGGACCGCGAAGAGCCGCAGGTGTTTGCGACCAATCTCGACGTCAACGACGAGATTGGTCTCGATCGGCGGTGGGCGAAGAAACAGATCAACCGCTACAGCCGTCGAGGTGGCATCGAAACCGCCTACAGCAAGATCAAGGAGTTCGCACCGTGGACCACCTCGACGAACTTCTCGATTCGGCTGTTTCACTTCGGATTCGCGGTACTGTTATACGATCTGTGGTTGCTGGTGGACTTTTTGGTCCAGACATTGATCGATGTCGTGGAGTTTCGCACGAAACCGCGGGTGACGGCCCCGCGGTTTCGTGCATTCCTTCGCCGGGAGGTGAGCGCATTGCTGTAAATCCCGGTCCGTGGCAGCCCTTCGTGAGAGGCATCACTGTCAAAGTCGACTGATTTGCCCGGTCTCTCCTGTCCGACCGCTACTCACCACCGCTGAGTAGCGGTCGTAACTTCTTGATCAGCTGGTACACTGGCCCGACTTCCACCGAGAGAGGTGGTTCTCGTGCACGGATTCGGCGGCATTCGCAGCGCCACAGATTAGCATTGATATAGCAATATATAGTTTACACACAAGGATATCTCGTTTCTAGAAGTTAATACGCCAGAATTCGGCACTTCGAGTGAATACGCGTATGGTCATGATTAGTCGAGTAATCACAACCAGTTTGGAGTACCCCGCCGCTGTCGGGTAAGCACGAATGCCGCAATCGACTCAGAACGGCGCTTCCCCAGGGTAAAGCCGCTGGAAGCGTCTTCCGGTTTCGAATCTCGGAATGATCTCGAGGTCCGCTTCCTCGACGGAAGTCTTATTATGAATTACCCATAATTCGTAATAGAGATGGCGAAATCACCGTCCCGGTCGGGCCGACCACCGATTCAGCAGCTTCAGACGGTCGTCGACCTCCTCGAAACGCCGACACTCGCTCGGTTGTACGCCTACATCTTGCAACACGGCCCAGTGACTGTTTCCGGGATGGTCACCGAACTCGGCATCCCACAGGGGACCGCTTACGACTACGTTCAAAATCTCGAAACCGCTGGCTTAGTGGAGAAAGCCCGTGAGCAGCGCCCGTACGAATACGATGCCGAGTCGATTGCACTCACGCTCTCGACGGACGGCGAAACGCAAACGATTACGCCAGGACTAATCGCAGCCGTTGCTCGCCGCGAAGAGGACGAAGACATCGATGTCTACATCGAGCGCCATGGCCTCGACGGTCTCGCCGTCGCGCTTGAATACGCTTACGAGTTCGTTGACGGAACGGTCAACCATCGGATTGCGGCCCGGGAACTCGATCTCTCACCGCTGGAAGCAGAGATTATTCTCCAAGCGCTGGAGCCGGTTGCGACCGAGTACGCCGACGCGGCTGCATGACAACCGTCTACATCGCCGATACCGGCGTCTTTGTACGGTGTGGCGGCTCGGACAAGGACAAGTTTCAACGACTTCGTCGGGCACTTCGACAAGCAGGTGTCTCGTTGCGTGTCCCGCAGCGCGTCTACGAAGAGCTTGGGGGCGATCCGGCAGCAGACGAGTATCCCTCAGGGAATATTCCCTATCCCGATGGATTCGAGGAGGGATGGATTGTCGTCGCCAACGAACTCGACTACACCAATCCACTCGTTTCGACGGTGATGGACAAGGCACGTCGTTTCATCGCCAACGAAACCGACCGCGACGAAGACGTCATCGAGAAAGCTCGACACGGCGCTCGTTGGACTTGCGGCCCAGGTCCTCGACACAGAGGTGGCCGACCACGTTGTTCTCTTGACGACCGACAAACCGGCGGGGCAGGCGGCAGAAACGCTCCTTTCACAGCACGGCTTCAGTGACTGTCTCGAATTTCGGTACGTCAGCGTCGCGTATCTCGAAACGCTCACAGCCGACGAATTCCGGTGACCACCTCCTGTAATCCGATATAGAGCGAAAGACCTCAATCTATATCGAGATACAGCGTGAACGGTAACGTATGACCGAAGACGAATCGAACTCCAGGGATCTGATGGAGCGCCAGACCACGGGTGAAGACCGGGTGAGGATGACCGCCCGGCAGCTGTCGGAGCCGCGGACAGCCAACTGGATCGCCTCCGAAGCGGGCTGGTCACACGAGCCGACCAAGCGTGTCCTCGAACGGCTCGTCGATGATGGCATCCTCCATTGTGACGAAAGCGGTACTCATACGACGTACTACCCAGATTACCGACGCCAAGCGATGCAAGAGGCGATGCGGCTTCGAGACAGCGGACACACTGTTGAGGAACTCACGGACCGTCTCGCCGATATGAAGGCGCAGATTCGCGATTGGGAGGGTGAATTTGACGTCGAGTCGCCAAACCACCTTCGCGGAACGCTCGCCGAAGAGTCTCTCGACGCCGACGAAGAAAGCCGTCGCCGTGAGATTGCACGCGAGTGGGAACACCTCCAACGGCGCATCGAAATCGTCGGCTTCGCCATCCGTGAATGGGATTTCCTCACTCCGACAACAGAGCCCGCTGAGGCCAGCAGCTGACGGATGTCGGTCCCGCGTCCAGGTAGTGACCCAAACGCAAACCTCTGTGCCCAGATGAAGCGAGACGTCCTCGGCCGTGTGCCACAGATTACGGCGGTCGAGTTCGTTCCTGATGATATCGAGGCCAAGCAGCTGCAGGCACGGTTTGATCCAGCCCGTCTCGATCCTTCGACAGGGCCTGAATCGCCGGAACTGTCCATCAAGTGGTATCGACAGGAGCCACACGATTGGTTCCGGGTCAACTACACCAACCCAAACACGGGTTTTCACGCTGGCTGGCACCAAGACGAGGACCATCCCAATCTCGGGAGGACGCATTTCCAGTACTCCGCCGTCGACGACGAGGACCGATGGGGTATCACGTTTGAACACGAGACTCCTTCGCTGATCCTTTGGGAGATTGTCGAAGCACTCCTCGAGGATGTCCGTCCGAATATACAGTGCGCGAACGAGGACTCATGATACCGAAAGAACGCGAGAATCAGTCACTTACGAGTTCCTTCGAGCGCTATCTGCATGATAAGGGGAAAGGCCGCGGTGGCGACGGCGGGAACTATCGACGAAACGCCGCTCGCGAGCTTGAGCGGTTCGCCGAGTGGGCCGCCGGCGACCGGGGTGACAACGACTGGACCGGGATCGTCCCCAGCAATCTTGACCGCGACCCCACCTTCGAGGATCTCGACGAGCGTGTCTTCCGGGAATACGCTCGACACCTCGCCGGAGATCGGGGACTCAAACAGACCTCGGTTCAGACCTACAACGCGTATATCTCAGCGTGCTTTGGCTGATTCTGCCTGCTGTCGTGCACCAATCGATTCCCCACGACCATGATATCGGGACCTGTGATGCACGGCCGACTGAGTATGCCTACAGCTGTACGTCAGCGCTGAGTCCACATTCGATTCGCCGTGGATCAATCACGTACCATTTGCAGTCCGGTACGCCTGAGCGTGTTGTCAGTGATTGTATGAATGTCGTGGACCGTCATTACGATCAACAGACAGAGCGTGAGAAGGTGGAACAGCAGCGTCCCTATCTGCCTGAGGAATCGGTCTACATCCCTCACCCTGACCACGCGTCTCTAACTGACTGTGAACGGTCTTCCTTACGCTGACGTTTGGTTCGTGGGTCGTAGTGCTTCCTAATGATTTTCGTCGACTGATCGAATCGATTCGATACCCAGTTGCTCACCGATAACAGATCGATGTTTGAGGTACTCAACGAGTGCTGTCTCGTGGTCCCACCCGTGGAGTTCTTTCAGCACGAACAGGCGAAAGAGCGTGTTCATCTCGTAGCGTGTCGAATTCGCGTAGCGATCGTGAGGATCGAATCGAAAGTAGGCCAGCGGAACCGTACAGACGGACAGCTCAACGGGGGTATGGGCGTCGTGATCGAACCACGCTTCCGACACAGTACGAAGGTCCGACTCCAGTCCAGTTAGCGAACTCCGGTCATACAACGGGGTCGAGTCGTACGCCGGCCACTCGACGTGCGATTTCCGAGCGATCCGACGAAAGACACTCCGGCGAGACTCACTGGTTGGTGCCACTGCGAGACACTGGACATTTCACAGCCAAGAACTCGTTCTCTTCGACAGACCGTTGCGAGATAGATGTGTTCACGGTCACACTAATCAGGCGTTTCGAACTCCGAGATCGTCCGATACGGGACGTAGTAGCCGATCTCATCGATCCACGTCGATAGCCACTCGTCAGCAGTGGCTTCATCGATCTTCCCAGCATCGATTGCAGCCAACAGAACCCCAACCGACCCGACAACGGTCACGCCCTGGTCTTTCGCAAACGACCGGGCATCGCCGTCGTCTGTCAGCAGTCGACCGTCGTGTGCGTCGGCGAGGGCGAACGCCTGTGCTTCCCCGGGGTCGAGATGTCCACCAACAACGGCTTCTCTGTTTGCGACAGTATCCGAAATCGTCGCAACTTGGATTTCGTCATCAAGCGTATCGAGTGCTTCCTGGAGATATGGGTGATTATCGACGCCGTTTTCGAGCCTCACGAACGGCTGGTACCGTACAGATTCCAGAAAGGTCAGTAACTATCCACAGCTGATCGATGTACGCAAAATTCGAGAGAACAGTCGTGTTCAAGACGCTTGGGTTCGCTGGGAGATCGTTACCTGTCATTTAGCACGTGGCTCCTCATCAGACGAGTCCTCATCATCGAATTCGAGTTCGCGTGCTGCCTCTACCTCGTAGGCTGCGTCGTCTTCGTCAACGAGCCCGAGGCGAAGTTCAACACCGTGCTCACGGAGGATGTCACGCATCGTCCAGCGGTCGACAGCAGCGAGTCTCGCAGCATCACCGAGTGTGATCCGCTCGCGTTCGTAGAGGGCGACCGCAGCTGCAATCCGTTCGTTCTCGTGGTCCTCGAAGTATTCACGCACGAACTCGCGCAACGCATCGCTCTTGCCCCCGAAGACACCAGCCTCGACAGCACCCTCAATGAGGAGGTCGAGGTCATCTGGGTAGGAACCGGTAATTCGTGCCATCGTTCTCTCCAAGACTACGACTTCATACTATTTATGAACTGCGCCAGACTGCCATATGCATTGAGATGACCGGCCTCAACTACTGTGCCGTGTGACGGAACGCAGATCTGGTCGTGAGGAGAGTCGAACAAACCTCCCAATCCTTGATTTCTGTACCCAAGTGTTCACACACAGGGGAACAACTTATCAAACCGGCCCGTGTATCTCCTGTTATGAGTCAGGAATCGCTCGACGATACGATAAAATTCCGTGCTGGCCCGCTCAAAGAAGCGGCAACCGAACTGGATTCCGTCCATCTGGGCGGCATCAATATCAGCGAACTCGCACGTGAGGGGCTAACTGAGATGCTTCGACGATCGATGACGGACGACGACAAAATCGCGATTTACGAGCGCTATTCGGCAGGTGACCTCTCTGAGGACGCTGCTCGGGTGCTTCTCGGTGACGAACTTGACTTCCTCGAAGAGGATATTGACGCCTTCCGTGAGGCTGCCACTGACGACACCAGTGACTACCTCGTCTAAATGGCTACCGATACACGGTATCCGATCCTCGTCGACACGGACACGCTGATCGCTGTTGCGAATAGCTCCTTGTGGACTCAAATAACGAAACACGTCGGTCTCACGACGACGAACGTCTTTGACATCCTCCCCGCGCTGAAGCGCGAGGATTCCCACGTTGGGATATTCTAGCCTACGGGACGACCTGTTCTTGTGGGACGACTCGCCCCGTTGATTTGTCGAACAGGCGTACCGATGGCTGTGCCAAGCAGCCGTTACTCCTATCCTTCGCAGGACTCGGAGTTACCGTCGATCGCATATTCTCCGCCGCGTTCAGGTCACTATTAGCGAGCAGATCACAATTCTCACAGATGTACAAGCCGCGCTCGACACGATTCGAGTCGGCTTCAGTCCCACACTCGCAGCACGTTTTCGACGTTTTCAGCGCTGCTTCATCGACACGCTCGACGTCGATGCCGCGTTCTTGGGCCTTGTACTCGATGTGGCTGAGCAGCGCCTCGAACGCCCAGTCGTGCAACCGCTTGTTCCCGTGCCGTCCCCAATCTTCATCGTCGCGGATGTTCTTCGGGTGGCCCACCGCTATCGTTCCCACGTCACGGTCAGCACACTGTTCTACGATGTCTTTTGAGAGGGCGTGCAGGAAGTGGTCCTGTCGCCGGGATTTCGTCTGCCGCGCCCACTCTGCTTTATCGCTCGGGCCATCAGCTCCTTCCGTCTCGTATTCCTCGCGGCGGAAGTAGTGTGCGTCTTCTTTCAGAGCGTTGCCCGGATACAGGAGTGTCTCGTCACCGAGAGAGACGGCCGCAGTGTTGCAGATGCCGAGGTCGATACCTGCGGTTCTCTCGCCGGGTGTTTCGGGCGTCTCAATCCGCATCTTGCAGACGAAGTGGAGCTCCCACGCATCCCCGTTCCAGACAGCACGCACGGTCTGGACGCTCTCGACAGCGTCGAGCGTCTGGTCGTCTGTCTGGAGCGTGTATTCGCAGAGGATATAGTCTGCGGCGTACCGGGATTCCTTCATGTTCGTGCCTTTGGAAAGCCGAACACGGTTGTACTGCGTATCGAGTTTGAAGCCCTGATTCTTCCACGTCACGGTCGAGCGTGGGCGTTCGTCGCCATGTTTGCGGTAGCCGGGTGGGTTCGCGTCTGGATCGTCCTGTTCATACCACGAGACGAACGCTTCACCGAGTTCCTGAAGAACTCGTTGACTGGATTGTGAGTGCAAATCCGCATAGCGGTCGTGGTCTTTGAGGTACGAACAGAGTTCATCGGCGTCTGGAATGTGGTCAATAGCATTCCAGACGCGCGAGATCATCCACCGGCCGACGTTCCACAGTTTACTGGCAGCGAAGCCATGCGAATCGAGGTCCTCAGCGACTTGCGAGTGATTCGTCACACTCGCTTTGAGTGTCCGTGTGACGACCCGATCCGCCATATGTAAGCATGGTCTGTTTGCTTATATAAAAGTTGGGCGTCACTCCGTGGAATATCCAGCCGTGGCTCCCAGCGTGGCGTGGTCCCCAGTTGTCGGCTTCATCCCCGCCGTGAACAGTAGACGCCGAATCAAATCGAGGCCGGAAGAGGGTAGTTTCCTCCGACAGCTCAGTTGAGGCGATTCCAAAACGGAAACTCACAGAACAGAACCGGAAGATCGGGGGACCGCCGCCGCTCGGCGGCGGTCCCGAGCGTTGCCACTCAGTTGGGGTGTTCTGACCGGTCGTCCCGGTCGGTGTGACTCAGCCGCTAGCCGTAGTCCGTTGGGAGGACGAAAAGCCGGAAGATTCGGGTCGAGAGGGGCGGTTTCTTCGGAATCGTTCCACTCGAGAGAAGGACGTTCGCCAACACCCACAGGTTGTACAGAGAGACCGCGAACAGGAAGTAGAACAATCGGACCGAGAACGTCGGCTAATCAGGAGTTCGGAACGACAGATTCTGTGCATGAGACGGGCGGCTAACCGGAGCGGCTCACCAGTGTTGAAAGGATGTCACAGAAGACATCCGAGTTCGAGCCGGCCATCAGGCGGCTCGAACGCCAAGCTGCCGAATTGATACACAAAGACACCGATCTCTTGACCGCTGTCTGCGGATTGACGTTCAGCGATACACCCATCTCTGGCACGGCTGCAAACGAATGGGACGCTCAATACGAGTATCGTCCGATGATACGGGCGTTCTACTGCAAGGAACTCGCGGGATTCGCCACCACGGAACTGTACGAGTATCTCGCCGACGCCGAGCGTGCCAGCACGCTCGGCTTCGACCCCAACCAGTTCGCTCCAGACAAGATGGCCCCAGGCCGAACGACGCTCGGCCGCGCATGGCGTGATCGCTTCACTGACCGGCTCAAGTCGTTCATCACACAGTCCGCACAGCGTATCCTCGCGGTTGCCCACGACATGGGCAATCCGCTCGGAATGCGTGCACTCGAACCAACCGACAAAAGCAACTCTTCGAACCGGACGGAGCGTCGCTACGTCACCGAGAAAGCCAAGGACGTGACGGATGCACTCTGTCAGATTGTCTTCCCTGCGATCGATCTTGACCGTCCCAAGGAGGGAACGCAGTATGCCGATACTGCGTTCCTCGATCTCCAGAGTTACCTCGGGCTAACTGGAACAGCTGCCAACCAAGGGAGCCAAATGTTCGACGAAGAAACGACCCGTGAGGCTGGTGGTCCTGCTGGTGATACGCATCTCCAGTACATCAAGCAACTCGACGCGATGGAGATCGCGTCGATGGTCAACGGTGCGATTGGTGAGATGGTATGGGCTGCTGAGCAGTACTATTCGATAGATCGCCACGCCGACGTGGCGATCGACATCACCTACGTCGCATACTACGGTGACCGTGATGAGTTCCAGATGAGTACCGGCGCTCCACCGAGCAAGTCCTACTCGTGGTGTTACAAGATGGCGACGATTTCGGTCGTTGGTGAGGAAGTGAAATTCACGCTCGGGATGCGGCCGCTGCGCGGCTACATCCCTCGGAGCGTCCTCGTTGAGAAACTTCTTGACATAGCGAGTGATCATGTCTCGCTTGGAACGGTGTATGCCGATGCCGAATTTGACGGCATCGGCGTCATCAACGCGCTTGAAGAGAAGCGTCTCTCCTACTTGATCCGAAAGTCATCGGACAACCGCGTTGATCGGTTTGTCGCCGCCATGGATCACGAAGTAGCAGTCAAGCAATCCCACGAGATGGAGAAGACGAGTGGAGGCGAATCTGTGACGGTCACCCCGACCCTGGTCGGGGTTCCCTCAACTCGGAAGGAAGATACGACGGTGATGTTCGTGACGAATCTCCAGGTGAGCGATGGTACGAAAGCAGCACGCGGGCGTACCCGCCGCATCATAGGGCGGTACGCCCGCAGGTGGGGAATTGAGAACAGCTACAAGTCGATCAAAGATTTCCTGGCGTGGACAACATCACGGAACACGGCTGTGAGGGTGTTTTACTTCGGATTTGCGGTGATTCTCTACGATATGTGGTTAGTCGTTGACTTGCTGGTACAGATCAGCCTCGATATTGAACAGCGGTTGAAGCCGCGCGTGCCTGCACGAACGTTCCTGAATATCGTGCGCAAGGAGATGCCTGTGACGTGGCGTTCCGCCGGGCGGAACGCCGACTCGTGAGAGATATCTCTACGCAATCTGGCTATTTTCGCCGCAATATCAGTCGAAATTGACGGATCAGTTCGCTGTTCGACCGAACGGACGACAGATCGACATTATTGTTGTGGCCTGTTGCCGAAATTCACCGCTGCTCATCAGTTGTTCATGCACATTCCGAACACCTGCCTAGCGCCCGGGTCAACACGCCCCTCCGTACTGGCGAGACTGACGGTCGCCATGAATTTCTCGTCTCGTCCATCACCGCCTACCCGCATCACTGCTCGAACAACCAGCTCAAGCCGGAGTTCAACATTCTCGTCGTATCTCGGCGAGCGCTCTGTGATTTGAATCGGCAACTACTGTAAACGGCGGGATTCTCCTCGAAAAATTGTATAGGCGAAGATGGTAGCAAGCGGAAGCTCACTCTTTAGGGGTGGGAGAATGTCAATGACGACGTCGGCTACTTCGAGAGAACACTATGGACCAGAATAGACCCACGGGGCGAACGCCATTGAGTTCACTCACCGCCTCGTTCGAGCGCTATCTCCAGGACAAGGGAAAGGGTCGCGGTGGCGACGGAGGGAACTACCGGCGGAACGCAGCGCGAGAGCTCGAACGGTTCGCCGAATGGGCCGCCGGCGACCGTGGCGACGATGACTGGACCGGGATCATCCCCGAGGACGCCGACCGCGAACCAACCTTCGACGATCTCGACGAGCGTGTCTTCCGGGAGTACGCTCGACACCTCGCCGGAGATCGGGGACTCAAACAGAACACGGTCCAGACATACTACGCGTACATCTCAGCGTGGTGTGGCTGGTGTGTCAATGAGGGCTATCTGGAGGCCCACTACGCACAGCGAGCAAGCGCGATGGCACCGCTTCCTGAGGACGACGGCCGCAAGCCCGGAGACCAACAGGCCTGGACGTCCGAGCAGCGCCACGCGCTCACCCGCCACGTCGACGAGGAGGCACGTGAGGCCATCGAGGCGTACACGACCCTCCCCGACGACGTGGATCCGCTCAACAAGCAACGGGCTCGCTACGCGGCACTGAAAGCCGCCCGCGACCGGGTACTCGTGTTCGTCCTCGCGTACACCGCCGTCCGCGTGGGTGAACTCCTCCGTGATCCAGATGATCCACGACGCCGTGGTATCAGATGGGAAGACATCAACCTCGAGGACGGGAGTATGGACGTCTATCGGAAGAAACAGCAGTGGGACGCCGCCTCTCTTCCTGACCCAGTTATCTCGCCGTTACGGAGCTACCGCAAACTGATGGACCCACCGTCAGAGCGGTGGCCGGTGTTCCCGACGTTCGACCAGCGAACACTCGGAGAACTCCTACAGAAGGAGCTAGCCGACCGAGGGGAACGCCCGAAGGCAATCGACGAACGACGTGAAAAGTACGCTCGTGACCTCCTGCTGGCACTTGACGAAGACATCCAGCCGCCCTCGATCACGACCGGTGGAGCACGGACGATTCTTCAGCGACTTTCAGGAACAGCGGAAATCGATATCGACCATCCAAAACACGACTATCTCGCACCACACGGCGGTCGGCGAGGGATGGGCGAAGTTCTCGTCCGAGCATTCGGCTACACGGTTGCGGCCCGATATCTCGATAACTCCGAAGAGATGGTTCGCGAGCGCTATTCCCACATTGAGGCGGGCGAGCTGGGTGATGTAGCGACAGAAGCACTCGACGAATACGATTCTCTGGTATCCGGTCAAGCATCGCGGTCAAATCGTCGTTGAACGACGTTCGACGCGCCCATCGGTTACCGCAACGGCTTCTTTCTCTTCCAGTCGTGTCAGGATCTCCTGTACGTCCGCTGCAGACCAATCAAGCTCCTGTTGCAGGTCAGCCATCGACTTCGGTTCGTCAAGCGCGTGCAGCACTTCGAGCTCCTCGTATACGCGCTCGGTAATCTCCGCCACGGGGTCGTGCAACGACGTCGTCACGTTGTGTTGTTCGGTGAGATCGGTCAACGCTTCGTTGACGTACGTTACGAACAGCTCTTGCTCCAAGAGATCGACCTGCGTCTCGAGTTCCGCTTCGACGACATCGAACTCGAGGCCAGTCTGCATCAACGAGAACATATCCTCGATGTCGTCCACCCGACCGGCGACCGCTTTGAACAGGAAGATGTCTTCTGGACTCACGAGTTCGACCACGAGATTTCCTGGGTCGAGGTATCGCTCGCTTCGCTCACGGATGCCTGGAGACAGAATCAGTTTGCCGATCACCTGTTTGTTGAAGACGTCGATTCGGCACCCATCATCGTTTTCCAGGATTCGCTGGGCACCGAGCTCTTCGTACTCTTCGTCCGGCTCCCGGACGATATCGTATCCCAGCTCAAGTAGCACCGCTTGTAGCTGACTCAAATCGTCGCCGGAGGTGACGATGAAGTCGATATCTTTGGTCGTCTCTTTGAGTCCGCGAAATGCCATCGACCCACCGCCGATCAAAAAGACGGTGAGTGGGTTGTCCAGCTGCTGGCCGATGCGCTCGAGTTCTGAGCGAATATATGCGCTGTCGAATCGCGCCCTCATAGCGTCACCTCGTACTCATCAGCGAGCTCCTGAACGTCCTCCCACTCGGGAAGTCGGGACGTCCGCTGGGTACCGCTGGTTTCGAGATACGTGCAGAGGTCGTCGACGATGTCCTCGACGCTGTACTTGGTGGCTTGGGCTCGAAGTTCGTCGCGGTCAATGTCGACGTGACTGAGCAGGAGCAAACAGTATGACTGCGTTCGTGCGCCCAAATCGATCACGAGCATGTGGCAGCACAACATCTCCGGGGAGAGCTCGGTCGTCGTCTCCGAATAGAGGTAGTGTCTGCGGTCACGTGTCAAGAGTGGGAGGCCGTATCGCTGAAACTGGTCTGGGCCTGTCGAAATGAAGTGCTCGTCGGTGATCTCGGTCGGCGTCTGCACAAGGAACTCGTCGAGAGATTCCCACAGAATCCTGTACGTGTCGGTCTGTTCTTCGACAGTCTGGCGGTGGACATGATGGGCAAGCTCACGAGCGAATGTACTCAGCTGTTCGAAGCCGTCGTTCAGTGCGTACGCCCCGTTGTCGGTTTGGTAAACGAGTCCGCGATGTTGAAGCGGGGCAAGCGTACGGTGGACAGTGCTTCGGTGGACGTCGGCGCGGCGTGCGAGTTCGGTCGCAGCCCGTGGGGTATCGAGGTAGTAGCAGACACGGAGGGCTGACCCTGACAACAGTTCTGGCCAGTCGATGTGTGAATACTGCTGGGTAAGGTCCGTGAGTAACTCGAGTGCCCTTGCATCCGACAGCCGTACCTGATTTGTTTTCCCCTGTCGGCGGGCCTCGACGAGGCCAGCTGTTTCGAGCCGTTTGACGAGTTCGGAGGTGTAGCTGAGACTTCGATCGAGATTCGTTGCAAGGTCAGAGACCGTCTGCTCACCATGGAGGGCAGTGAGGGCGCGAACCTCGCCTTCTGTGAGCATACTGTTGCATACTAGCGAAGTAATATATAAATAACTTCGGTATTTTGCACCACAAGGTCGACTCCCGATACCGGTGATGCTCACATTGTACACATAATGAGCGGCGATAAGAAACGCGTGCAGTTTCGGGCCCCAATCGCCTCATCGATCGGGCCGACGCACTGGCCGCAGTCCTTGGGGAAGACCGAACAGATGTGCTCGTGACCGCGCTTCGGGAGTACCTCCAAGACGTCGCTCACGACGACGCACTCACCCAAGAGATCGGCGCCGCCTATTACGACGATGGGATCACCTTCGAGCAGCTCAAAGCGCTCGTCGGCGCCGAGGAAGCGGCCAACCTCCGAGTGTTGAAACAGCAGTTGGACGAGGACTTCATCGACGAGGTCGCCGACGCATAGAAAGCCCTCGGCCGCTCGGCATCCCGCGACCCACGCTGCGCTCCTCGTGCCTGTGGTGCTTACGGAGTCGGGGAGCAACCGAGACGGCCTCGCCCTTTCTGAATCCACCAGGATATCGGCTGTGTCAGTAAGCGTCGAGCCCGGTTGAACAGGTTCTTTGTTACGGCACGCCCCGCTCGCCGCTTCCGCCCTCCGCGTCGCTCGCGACCGACCATTCCGGGCGTGCGGGCGCTCTCCGTACCGCGAGCGCCCAGTCCGGGCTAAAATGAATCTGGTCTCGACGGCAGCGGGTATCCCCGTCGGTTGCGCCCCCTTGCGGGCTTTCGCGTTCCAGCGCTTTGTGCCGCCTGTCTGTACAAAGCGGGTCGCGAAGAGGGACGATGGCTAACGCAGGCGGAAGTCGCTGCGGCGGCGAGCGTCACTGCGACGACCATCCGGTCGCACCGAGACACATTAGAGGAGCAGGTAGCCTGACAATGCTTCTGCACAAGCACTGTTGGAAAGAATATTTTCTTAAGAAATCTATTTGTTTCCAGAGAGCGTAGCACCCAGTATGACCGAGACGTGGGACGATGTCAACCAGCAGGTCAAAGCGGACTGGAAAGCGGAGACCACGCCGTTCGAGCGGGTGTACGAAATCGTCGAACAGACTCACGACGGGCAGTCAGCAGCCGAGATAGCCGACCGCGCACTCGTGAGCGAGCCGACGGCACGCCGCCACTGCAAGACACTCGTGAACACGGGCTTCGCGGAGACGGATCAAGACGGTCGAACAACGCTGTACAAGCGAAACAGTGACCGGATATTGATGTCCCGGATCCGTGAGCTTCGTGACGAAGCGAGCCGGACGGAGTTGCTCAACGGCATCAAGGAAATGAAAGCCGAGATCCGGCGCTACGAGGACCGCTACGACGTGGTATCACCTGAAGAACTCGCCCAGCAACTCGACGCCGACGAGATGGAGGGGTGGGACGACCTAACTGCATGGCGAACGACGCGACAGAATCTCGCGGTCGCCCAGCTCGCACTCGCATACGACGAAGCCAGCCAACAGTTCGCGGTATGAGCGACAACGACCGTGCCGGCGAGTTCGGGCCGATTTATCTCCCGGCGCTCCAGCGAATTCGTGATCTCTGGCTGGAACTCGAACCGTTAATCGAGACAACATCGTACGATGACGTCGTCGCCCCCACGGAACTGCAGATTAGTCTCACTGACGGGCTCGGCGACGCCGACAGCGCTCGGCTCGATATCCAGTGGAGCGAACTGGGGATGTATTCGTTTCATTACGTCGATTCCGCTGACATCAACTGGCGATTTGATCGCCACCCAAACACACATTCATCCGAAATTCACTTCCACCCTCCGCCCGAGACTGCGACGACGGATGCCGAACCGTCGTGTATCGACGTAACCGAGGTCTCACTCGTGGCTCGTGCCGTCCATGCAATGTGGCGAGCAGCGTACGAGGATGATGAACTGGATCGGCTGAATAGTGCGTCAAACCCACCTTAACGGTACATTAGCGAATAGCGCGGTCAGCCACGTCGATCATCTGCTCACGCGCGACATCGACAATCGGGTGTGAATCCACCGCTAATTACTCAGAGACAGGCCCTTTGTACTCCCAATTGAGGCTGTCGCCCTGTCGGCGGACGATATACTTGTAAGGGCCATGTAGTTCACCAGATTGACATTTGCAGTTGTCCTTGCCACAACTGACCTTCTTGATCACCACCGTCCCGCCACTCGATTCCTCGACAGCTTCGATTGACTCACCCTCGCCGGCGTCGATATCTTCGGTGGCGACGTCCTGGCGGTACTCGAGGAGATCATCGATCCAATCCTGGAGGGCGCGCAGGTCTGCGTCATCTTGCTTTGGGACGCCCTCAGCAAGATACTGGGGAAGCGAATCGGGAGATGGTGGTTGGCCGGGCATTGTCTTACCAAACAATAGAGATTGGCAAAGAATAAATGTTTGGTAAGATTGGACGCAATACCCTCCAGCTTTTCCGGAGCAATCCCCGGTAAGGACGACGTAAACAAGAGATTAGCAGGGTATCAGTAGCATCGGAAGAGCTGGATATGGAAGGGGATTCAACCCTCCACCGTTTCCGGAGCTATTGTGCGAGATAATGAACCCCCTCCACCACTTCCGGAGCTTTGTGCTAGGTAGGTCGAGACGAGCGACACGCATGGACAGTACTAGTCTAGAGAAGCTTCTGAAGGCGTAGACGAACTGAAATCTCGATATTGAGTCAGGCCAGTTCGATGCTGAAACGATGAACGCGAGCTTGGAGCTGGATGGATGTGAGTATGACCCTCCACTGTTTCCGGAGCTTTTCCTGAGACCAGATTTCACAAACCCTCACTCCACCATTTCCGAAGCTATCTATGAGAGAAGGAAAGGGATCAGTGAAAGACACACCGGCAATCAACTAAGATCAGTTTTTCAGATAGGTTTTGTCCTTTCTCACTAGACATATTTATTTTCTATCACGTATTTTTCGCGCTAGTACGGTGATGGTTCAGGTGTTATTGTCTTAATTCTTTGGTGAATATTAGTTCCCTTTCGGAATGCGTGATGAGCTGTCTTTCGCATAGCTTCGGAAACAGTGGAGTGAGAGGGGGTTATAAAGAACTGTGGCTTCGGAACCACTGGTGTGTGTATTCTTTATGTACCCACGAGCTTAGGACGCTTCGGAAGCTAAGGAAGCGGTGGTTTTATCATATCGTCCTGTGTGGCGGTCTATCATGGGGATGTTCCAACGAGACCATCAGGTGTTCGCTGATGCAGAGCCCCTTGATGACTCCTATGAACCCGAGGATATTCGTGAACGGGACGAGGAACTCGAAAAATATCAGCGAGCCCTTCAGCCGATTATCGATAACCGCCCGACGTCCAACATCTTTCTGTACGGTAAGACAGGAACGGGGAAGACCGTCGCGACGAAATTTATGTTGTCCCATCTCGAGAACGACGCTGTTGAGTACGATGATGTCGATCTCTCGACCGTTTGGGTCAGCTGCGAGAATCTCTCTTCGTCATACCAGGTCGCCGTTGCTCTCGTCAACGAACTCCGTGAAAGCCAAGACAAGGACCGCATCAGCACCACTGGCTACTCTCAGCAGCGGGTTTTCGATATCCTCTATGAGGAACTCGACGCGCTTGGTGGCACAGTCGTGATTGTCCTCGACGAGATCGATAACATCGGCCACTCTGACGACATCCTCTACGGTCTTCCTCGAGCACGGTCGAATGGCTACGTCGACGACGTACGCCCAGTAATCGTTGGCATCAGCAATGATTTTCAGTTCCGAGACAACCTCTCGCCGAAGGTCAAGGACACGCTCGCCGAAAAAGAGATCCTCTTTCCACCGTACGACGCGAATCAACTGCGCTCGATTCTCAACCCCCGCGCCGAGAAGGCGTTCCACGATGGTGTCTTAACGGATGATGTCGTCCCACTCTGTGCAGCATTTGCTGCTCAGGACACGGGATCTGCTCGACAGGCAATCCGGCTGCTTCGTGAAGCCGGCGAACTCGCGCAATCTGCCGATTCTGACACCATGACTGAGGAACACGTCCGGGACGCTCAAGACGAACTCGAGAAGAACCAACTCTACGAGGGGATGCAGGAACTCACGACACAGGGACACGCTGTCCTCTGTGCGCTTGCGTATCATCAAGCCCTTGACGATGTTCCGGTTCGCTCTCGCGATTTATACGAACGATACGTGAAGATTTGCGACCGGCTTGAGGCTGACAGCGTGAGCGAGCGCCGTGTTCGCGACCACCTCTCGGATATGAATATGCTCGGGCTCATTAGCGTCTATGAACGAAACGAGGGACTCTCGGCTGGTCGGTATCACGAGTACGAGCTTGACGTTCCACTGAAATCTGTGCTGGAAGTCCTACTCTCGACGACCCGCTTCGAGGAACTTGCGAACATCATCAAGTCGACGGCCGACGATAACAACCTTCTCCAGTCAGATATTTCCGACTACTGAGTGCGGACTACTACGATTCTAAAGAGAGGTGCCTTTCTAAGTCACAGAAAGCTCCGGAAACGGTGGAGGGTAGTGACCGTTCTCGCGCTCTGGAAACTAAGCAAAGTGCGTGTAATCAGGGTCTTACCAAACTTTTTGACTACTCTTCACCTTCTATGTTTGGTAAGAATGAGGGGCCCCAATCGCTAATTTTATCCATATTCTGTAAGTGAACTAAACTACGTCAAGAGCGCTTGAACACACTATCTATGCAAAATTGGTGAGCTGTCCACTCATATTGAGTTTTGAAAACTCCGGGTCATGTGGTCTAAGCTTGCAAAATCCCTCACAAGTCCTAATGGGCCGAAATAAGTTTGGCTGGATTCTGTATATATCAAAAAGTCAATTATATTTGGCTATAACATTGTACTCGGAAACTGATGATCACTAAACTGGTGGCTGGCATGTATGGCCGTCAGCAAGGCAACCACGTAAGATCTGATTGAGCGATTTGGTCTTGATCTCTGAAGGTTGATAACAATTTTTGACCAAGGGCAGGCGGTTTGTCAGCATTGGGTTTGTATTTTGGTTTCAACCAGAGTGTTAGATCATATTCAGTGTCTACAGACGCAAATTTTGCTTGCCCGCCGACGGCCCAATTGCTGGGATTTTTCGCAGGTGTGAGTCTCATACGGATTGATGAGTCAGCTCAAATATGCTGAGACTTTCCCGCAAGACATCGTGGGGGTAGATAGAGTGGAATGGACCTGAGCAAGTATGAACTTCCGAGGGCTGGACTCCGAATACCATCTCGGTCAACTCACTCCACGCGTATGCGCACATCACTTGGTCACTCACACCCAACAATACATGCTCAGAGTATCCCGAGTCAATTTTCGACAACAAATCTAACCCAGATACAAGTTTCGTCGCAGTACCCTCTAAATCAGCCTGAAACTCAGGTTCATGGAAAGTCCCCTCCCACCGTCTCCTGTCGGAAAACGAGATGTTGAACGTCAGCGATCGGTCAGAGATGGTTATTGTTCCGCCAGTCCCGTCCGCTCTCGATGTAACTGTAAGCTCACACACGTCCGTCTCAAAGGACTTGAAATAATCCGCGAGGGCTCTGGCATCGACCATTATTTTCTTCCCTACATCTCCATCCGTGGTGTCCCCGGTTTCATTCGCGTCAACTACCGGTGTGGAGCCAAATACGCAGCATCTATCATTGTCACTTCGCGTGGCTAAAATCACTTCATCTCGTTTCGCAACAAAATGGACTACGTCTCG
This sequence comes from Haloarcula halobia, assembly GCF_029338255.1. Lineage (NCBI taxonomy): Archaea > Methanobacteriati > Methanobacteriota > Halobacteria > Halobacteriales > Haloarculaceae > Haloarcula > Haloarcula halobia. Next base: position 84,681 of record NZ_CP119788.1, on the reverse strand, counting down.
GATAGTAGCCGTAGCTTCACTGAGCTGGGCGAGATGTGCAACGGAAACTTGTCCTGTCCATCGTGAATCTGTACTCGGCATTACGTGGTTTACACTCCATCGTTGTACTTCGGGTAGTCGCCAGCACAGACCTCTATCACACCCGTCAAGATCTCCGACTTATTCGGAGTCAACCCTAATTGATACTTTGGGGTATAGAGTATCTTTGTCAGCATGTATATATTGTACAAATACGTAGCCATACACATCGAAAAGAACTGGTGATCTCGATCCTCAACTCCTATCTCCGGTCTGAGTTCCTTCACTTCTTGTATCGTTGTCTCAATTGCCTGTCTCCGATTATGGAGCGCCAAAATCTCATCTGTATCCATACCGTCTTCCTCGATATTCGTGAAAAACAATTGCACTTGCGAGTCCTCGCCGTATCGGTGTACTGCTACCAAATTGACGTCTTTATCTCCGACACTTACCCCACCCCAGATCGTTGAATCCCCTGGATTTGGCAGCTCTTCTTCTGAGGGAAAATCTTCGCGTTCAGGGTTATACCCTGTCCCGATTAGCCAGTTTTCGGAAACAATATCCTCGCATGCCTCTATAACTCGTTCCGAATCGTATTCGCCATCGAGGCAGAGATTCTTCACACCAATGATTTTGTCTATAATCTCTAATCTGTCTTTGAATTTATCATGCGTTTGGTCTTTCGAATCGAACAGATCGATGTTCCAGACCAAACGGAACTGATTCTCAACACCCGCAGAGATCGGAAAATACCACACTTGTGTATTGCCGGAACCGATCGTTAAATCAGAGTCCGCGAGGGCACTCTTCACAAGGGTTGGATCTTGGGCGACAGTAACGCCGTCGTCGAAAATGTCAAGCTCTCCGACTAGTTTTAGCATGTCAAACAGTGCCTTATCGAATTGACCCCCGATCGATTGTAAGTCATTCTGAAATCGGTCTTCTTGTTCGGGATATTTCCCGACGTTTTGATAATAATTAGTCGGGCCGTCTAAATCGACATTACTCGGATAGCTTTTCCATGCTTCACTGAGCCCCTCGTCGCCGTCAACAGCCCGAGCGAAAAGAGCGATATATCTCTCGAAATCCTGGGATGCATTCGATGCTCGGTTGAATGCGAAATGGGATCCCGTCCTATCGAGCAGATATCGTATGGTAGTGTGCAATCCAGTGCGCTCAGTCTCACGCGTCACCTGTGCGAGCGCCTCGTCGTAAGAGAGTTTGATATCGTAGTTATCGATCGTCCGTTCTGGGAGTACAACTCCGAATCGAACTGCACCCCAGACAAGACGCTTGGCGACGTCCTCAAGGAGATCCCGGTACGTCTCGGTTGGGGATCCAGGGAGTTGCTGATTTCCAAGCTCGATGGCCTTCTGATTTATCGTATTCGCAGTCGGAAAACTCTCATCGGTGTCAAAGCCGATCCGTTCGGCGACCGTTGGATTGTTATATAAATATTCGCGCAAATCTTCGAACGTAATACCGTGTGCATTCCGCAACACCAACGCGTTTACGTACTTCCGATCGAGGTCGAACTCTTTGTACGTCACATATTCTGCGTCCAGTCCAGGGTGCTCTACTTTGTCAAACACGTAGTCAACAAACTCGTCGACGAGTTCTGCCGATTCCGTCGATTTCGTTTTTTCACCTAATGACTTCTCAGTCAGATTCTTCTCTCGAAACGAGAGTGCAATAGCGCGTTCATGTTCCAGCTCTGCCACATCGTCGACAGGGTGCTCAAATAGCGGGACTTCCTCAGAGTCATCACTCATACACTACTGGCTGTCAGTTGGAGTCACTTCGGTATTTGTCATGAGCTGACTTCTCCCCGCTATCTTGGTTCCGGTACAGTTTATCAAATGACGTCTCATCGGTATTATGGTTCGCGTCGCTGGGAGCTAAGCTATCAGCATGATCTCCTGATGAATTGACTGGGCCACGGACCGATTCATCATCATCATCGACGTCGTCATCGAACTGATGGACCATAACCGTGTATTCTCATCCATATGTAAATAAATTATGCTAATTTGGTAACCAATGTGGGATTTTTCTTACTGTATAATGGTACAAAAAATGAATACCTGTTCGTGCTTTTTACCTGACGTCGGTGGTTTTCCGACAAGTAGCACTCGATGGGTCTGCAGTCGACGGCCAGCAGCGTCTGAGACGGCTTGAAGCGATCAACGTTGTCGCAGTAATCGATGCGCACGGCGTACGTCGCTCAGTGACGCTGTGCCCACGAGAGGCGGCCGTGAGGGAGTGTGGCTGCTCCACCCTTGGATTCTGAGCGTAAATCCGTGTCACAGACAGCTCCGTCCCATTGCCGTCCCCACTTCTCCGGCAGCTGGCAATCGGACCCCAGATACTCGATTCGCATACGCGCCGACCGTCTGCACCGCTTCTGTCAGCCACTGCCCCCCACTGTCAGCAGATGGGGGAAGGCAGGCCGTTACTTACCGAGGTGGAGTCGGTGCTCTGACTCGCGGTCGGCAGCGTCCGCCGTGACCTCCGTCTGCTCGCCGTCTGCCTGCCTATACAGCTTCGTCAGCGGCAGCTGGAAGGCATGCGCACGGCGTTCCTTGCGCCAGGTCGTCCGGTAGCCGACATCGTAGACGTCGGCTACCGTCGGCCGGTTGTACCCGGCAGCGATCGCCAGCCGGATCAGCTCGTCTTCGGCACGCTTCAGTAGCGTCCGCGTGTTCTCCGGGACGCGGCCGCGTGCCGAGACATCGATATCGTCGGGCAGCCCCCACTCGCCAGTGTCGACATCCTTGTCGACGATCTGGGTCTCGCGTTCGTCGACGAGACTATCTAGGCCCATAAGCACCGACAACCGCTCGCGGATAGTCATCTCGGACTGCTCGATACTGACAGCCTCTGCTATCTCGCTGGTCGAGGCGGGGCCATCCTGTTCGAGATAGCCCAGGATCTCGAAATCCTGCGGGAGCAGTTCTGGCCGGTCGGCAGGCAGGAGCTCGGTCTCGACATCGTCGGCCGTGGGCTTCCGGTGGAACCAGCCGTGGCAGTGCCGGCACAGCGTCACCAGATTCTTCAGGTCGTGTTCCTCCATGTGGTCGGGATTGCGCTCTTTGTGGTGGATCTCGAGGCGGGCATAGCCGCCACGCGTCGGCCCCACTACGCCACAGAATTGGCAGCTGTAGTCATCCCGGGAGAGCGCCTGGTCGCGGGTCTCCTGATCGACTGGTTCGTCGGAGCCGCGGTGGTCCGTCATGGGTTCTCACCACCCTGCTCGTTGGTGGGTGGTGCGTACGATACGTCGATTTCGATGGGTGCGTTCGGTCGCATATTGTCGTGTTTGGCAGTATCTTGGTTCGGCCACGATCCGATCGGTGTCTGGGACTGGGGGATCGCTTCAAGAGTCACAGTAGCCGTGGCACTGATCGAGTTAGCCATCGCGTGCAGGTGTCAGTGATTTCAAATTGAAGTCGGACTTACTGCAGTAGGGCTGGGCGATCTCGCCAAGCTGGGCGGTCCGGATGACGTCGGCAACGAGTTCCAGCGGATCGCTCATCGGTGGCCTCCCGGGCTAGCATGTGGCTTGGAAGTCGGCTCCGCCGCCTGGGTTCGCTGTCGGTCGGGGACGCGGTCGTCCTCGGCCGGCCGAAGCCGAAACTCACCGAAGCCCAGTTGCGAGTGGGTCCCGACGCGCAAGAGGCCGTTTTTGGCCGTCTGGATGGGGTCCGATCCGGCGTACCCGACGACCTGTCCGTGGTCGACCGTCTCCAGCGGATAGATGTCGTCACCGCGGGCGAGCGTACTCGACCGCGTCCGAAGGTCGCCCTCACCGTCCCACCACCAGGGGATCGACTGGTCGTCGGCGTCAGGATACTCGCTCGCTGTGACGTACGGCGTCAGCAGTTCCAGCTGGTAGGCATCGGCGGTTTCGAGCCGGTCGTACGCCAGGTCCGAGAGGTCGACACAGCGCGTCTCGACACACTCCATCAGCCCGAAGCCATAGTTTCGCGCGCCACCGAGACGCAGGCCATCGAACATGCACGCGGGGAACGGGAACGTCGTCTGGCCAGTGGGTTCGTCAAGATGGACGTAGCAGTGGACGTACCACGACACCGTGCGCTTCGTGATGCGTTTCTCGGGTGGCCGGCCGAAGCTTCGCGTGGGGGCGTAGCCAGCGGTCGTGCTGAACTCCTGAAGTGGGTGTGTATTGTGCGCGTCACGCGGGCGTGTGTCCGAGAGCCAGCGCTGGGCCATATCCCGGAAGACGAACAGGTCGTCGTAGCGCTCGACCGGGCGCAGGCCCGTCCCGAAGAAGGAGACGCCACCCGACTGGGAATGGGCATCTGGAAAGCCGCCGTGTTCGCCCGGCACGAACATGCCGGCACTCACCTGCAGGTGGCGTTTGGTTTCTTCCGAGAGGCGTCGGGCGAGCGCGCTATAGAGGGCGTTGCCCGAGATGTAGTAGGGGGTGCCCAGGTAGCTCGTCTCCAGTTTCAGGAGGACTTCCTGAATGCGTGTCACTGTGTGACACCCCCTTGTTTCCACTCACCATTGCGGCGGGCTGGCCTCCAACTCACTGAATTTCGGCGCTGGCTATCGAGCGTGCGAGGGTGGGTACGGAGCGCAGCCATAATCAGAGCCCCCCTGCCTTTCGCTGGGCGTGTAGTTCGAAGTCTTCGATGAACTGTAGCGCCGTCGACCACGACCGGATGCGCCGAAGTTGCGCATCAAGGTTGCGCGAGCGGCGACTGGTATCTGCCAGGAACGGGTGGTCGGGCAGCCGGCTCCAGACGTCCGCCCACGACCGGGCCGGGGCTGGGCCCAATGAAGCGGCCGGTGAATTGCCGGGGCTGGCCGTCAGACGAAGCGACGCGTAGTCAGTGTGGAGAATCGTCCGGTGTGAGACCGGATCGTCGTGGGCATCGTCGACGACCAGACAGAGGTCCTCAAAGCTAGCGCCCGCACGGTAGTTCGAGAGGAGTGCGGCCGCGAGGAGCGTGTGGTACTTGATCGACGTATAAGGGTAGTACACCGACTCGGTGAACTGGGCGGGCAGCGACGCGGTGAGCCAGGCGTCGTGCATCTCGGTCGGGTCCTCGATCTGAACCAACTCTCGGACTGCGCGTTCGATGTCGCCGTCCGTCTGATCAGGGTTGACCGCTGTGTCGCCGGTCAGCAGCGAGAGGCGGAACGGTGACTCGTGGTTCGCCACCGTCTGTTCGGGCTCGCCCCGCGGGCGGCTCAGCAACGCTGCGTCACGGTCGGCCCCCAGTGGCACCTGTTCGTTGACGCGGACGCCCGCGACACGGTCACGAGCGGCCGTGTGCGAGCGCATCATGAGTTTGTGGACGTCGTGCCGGTAGACCGCGAGCATCGGCTCCGCGTCGGTGTCGGTGTCGCAATCCGTGGCCGGCTCCGCGTGGGGCGTGGTGGGCTCGCTCATTCCATCTCACCTCCTGTGGGAACGGCGGTGGGTTCGGCGGCGGGATCGCGGGCCGCCAGCCGTGCGTGGAGCGCCCCGACGAACTGGTCACGGTACGCTTCGGTCCACTGCTCGTCTTTCTCGGTCATCGCCTTGGTCGAGTCCTTGGCCCGGTCGAAGACGCGGCGGATCTCCCGGTCGGTGTACAGCGGGTTGATGACCCACGCATCGGCGATGCCGGCGCCGAAGTTACGCGCGCCGCCGAGTTGGAACGCGAACTCGTCGCTGTGGGCGTCGAGGAAGCTGATTGCTTCGAGGATGAGGCCGACGAACTCGGGTTTGAGCTCGCGAAGGGTGAGTTTCCACGTCCCTTCGACGTTGCCCAGCACGTCGCGGTCGGCCTGGCGGAGTGGCTGGCCACCGTCGGTGTCGTTCCGGGACCGGACCTGGGTCGACACCTGGCGGTAGTGGGCTTCGGCTTCGCCCTCGAGGACGTCCACCTGTCTGCGGATCGGGGAAAACGAAATCGGGCGCCGGAGGAGTTTGCCCGGTTGCGAGCCGAAGCCACCGAACAGGTCGTAGACGACACAGCCCATCTCGTGGGCGTCCGTGCATGTTCCCTTCTCGTGGTAGCCGTCGTCCAGGTCACGCTCGTAGACGGCCGCGCGACGGTAGTCCGCGTTCGGTTCGCCCGGGTGGCAGGCCGTCGTGCCCGCGTGTTGGAGGACCGCTTCAGAGCCGTGGCGGGCCCAGCCACTCAGAGCGAACGACGAGATCTGCCCCCCGATCTGGTTCATCGAATCGTCGGGTTCGTAGCGTTCGGCGGAGGCGTGATGCCGGTCCGTGACGATGCCGTCGCCGGTCGCAAGCAGGTCGATCTCGAAGCCGATGTAGATGTCGGGGAGTTGGAGGTCCGTGATTGGCTTCGGGAGATCAATGTCGACGTCGAGGTGGGCCGTCTTCAGTTCTGGGGTGTTCTGGCTCATCGGGGCCGATCACTCCAGTAGCGGCCCGGGGCTATCAGCTCGGGTCTCGTCGTCGTGGTTCGCCGGCGTGCTTCGCCTGCGGCGATGGTTCTCGGTTGGTTCGCAGTATTGTCGGGGTCCGTCTTGGTGTGGTCTGTTGTATTCTGAGTTTTCGTTCGCTGATCGGGCGAGGGCTTGTAGAGTGTCTTCGTCGCGGGTGGGCTCATAACTCGCACGTCTGGCGCGAGTAGCACTGGCCACGACGACTGTGTCGCGCCGTCAGAGTACCAGCCCAATCGCCCGTCGGCGAGTAGCTCGCGAACACCCAACGTGTATTCCTCGGGCGGCTTGTGCTGGGCCTCACCGCAGGTCACGTGGCCGATTTTGTACTTCGTGATCCCTGCTGGTCGGAACACGTACGCGAGGACCGCGTCGCCGTCGTGCAGCGAGTCATCGAACACTTGGCACGTCGCGCCCCCTTCCCCGAATGGGATTTTTTGCAATTTATATGTATCTTCAATTAACTCTCTGGCGGAAACTTCTTGAATCGATGGTGTAGAGTCTGTCATGGGTTCTTCCACGTCCTGTGGGAAACCCAGCCCGGGTGTCTCTAGCACCCAGGCGCTTTAGCTGTACACTACGCCCCAAGGGGCTGGGCTCCATATCCATTATGAGGACTCATAATAGTAAAAGCCTTTCGGAGAACTCATAATGGGATGCCGGAATACCGTTAGGACTAATCAGAACGGAACTGAAATTCTGAGTAATGCCCCACCGTGACGAAGAGACTGGCCGGTACACCGGTGAGTACTCTACCGAGGACTTCCTCGATGCTATCGCTAACCAAGGTGGGATGGCTGGCACGGGAGAGATTGCAACTCAGGTTGGTTGTGCCCACGACACTGCGTATAAGCGGCTACAAAAACTGGAAGAAGAAGGAATGCTTTCGTCCCGAAAAGTCGGGAACACTCTCTTGTGGACCAGATCATAACAATCTGGATATCGACAAAGACAGGAATGAGTAAAGCCAGCAGCAGATTGACCGTGACCCATTTCCTGTGTCGAGCCATTGGAGACGGATCCATCAGTACGCTCGGTGGAGTTCTTGACTGTCCGCATTTGAACGACTAACGTACTCCAATCCAGTACCCAAAATACTCGGATCTAGTGCCTGGGCACCCAGGAGGCCTCTCCAATCGTTGTAGAACGGTCTCAGCATCTTGATTACCGTCTCGGCGGTTCGAGATTCTTCATTCGAAAATCAGAGCGAGCGACGAAGCGACCGGCCAGCAGGGCAAGTTCACGAGTTCGCTGAATATCGGCGAGATTGTGCGCGAGGAGAGGTCCCCAGTCGCCGTTATCGAACGCATCGACGGCCATCGCACTATCGTCGAATGGGTCGCATGTTTCGTTACCGATGAGGGAGTTGTAGACCCCGACCAGGTCGGAGTTATCGCCAGTATCGAATCGGTCGACGATCTGCATCATGTCAGCGTATGCGATATCTCCGAAAGGCCAGTCCAGGTCGTGCCGGTGGTATCTCGTACGACAGAACGGGAGATCGAATCCACCACGCCAGGTCTCGCCGTTGAATGCCGTAACGTAGTGTCTGTCTCCATTCAGTCTCTCGTCGACGAAGGAAGCGACGTCCTCGAGAAGCTCTTTTTCGGAGTTCGCGAGCGACAACTGTACGGCACCGTCCGAGTGGACATCTAAATCCCGAACGAGGTTTTTCTGGTCGGCATTGCGACCGTTGGTGTTGACTACTAGCCACTCCCCAAGGTCGTGTGCGAAGCCGGTGACGGTGATGACGGCATCCTCGGTAAGCCCCGATGTCTCGATATCGAATGCAACTGGGTCGAGTTGGCCCATACTGAATCAGTATGTGGGTTGGAGTGTTAAACTCCAGCCAACCGGAGTGAAAGTGTCTTAGGCTTCGTTTTTCATGAAGTGTGGCCTTCCTAAATTACATAAAATGCACCAAATTGGTGAATATTGGTGTCGCAAGTCTGGCGAATATCAGTGTGACGACTGTCTGAGTGTGATTTTAAGTTCCCTGGAAGGTTGTGCAAATATGGTGAACTCCGGTGAATCGATTTACCATCTCTCTCGACGAAGAACTCGGTGAATGGGTGGAATTACAATCTGAGGAACGGGGCGTCTCAAAATCGAAGGTAATCCGCGACGCAGTCGAGGCCGCAAAAAGCGGTGACACAACGATGCTGCAGAGAAGTGAACTTGTGGATCGAATTGATGACCTCGAGAATCGTGTCGACGCTCTCGAGAGAGAACGTAATGAGGCCGCCACCGAGGGCACGGGCAAGATCCCGGCGGTCGAAACGGAGGGCTCCAATGATGGCGACAGTGATCATAATGAGGATGTTATCGAGGCGTTCCGAGAATGGCTATCTGACCGTCCACCGGAGACGGAACACGGTAAAGAGGCTATGGTTGAGACACTTCGGGTTCTCCGTAATGCCGATGGAGAGCTGTCAACCAGTGAAGTCCAAGATGCAGTCTATAAATCCCATAACGAGCACTATAGCGACGCTCATTCGATGTGGCAGAGTCTCAGCCGCAATGTCGATGAAGCGACACCCGGAATCGAGAAAGCAGGGTACGGGAAGTGGAGATACTCCGGGGATAAAGAAACGCTACAGGCCATCCAGTCCAATTGATTTTCGGCGGAAGCGTATCTTGTCGCTATAGATTGCCGAAATCCTCTGTTGGAATCTCGACGATTTTCCGGCCAAAAACGCTCGAAATGTGAAAGAGCGTCCGGATGGTGACGCCGATCTGCATGGCGAGTTCACATCGTCTCGTTTCGAGGTGCCCCCAGCGATATACAGCTGAAGTGAGTTGGTACCGGTGGTCGTGTCACTTGTATCTTACCTAACCACAGGCTCCAAAAGAGAACTCTTGTTTGGTAAGATTCTAGGAATTCACTCCACCAGTTCCAGAGCAATTGATCTCGAGATTCTCTTCGTCATAGAAGGACTTCTTCTTCAGCGCAAATCGATCAGTAACACTACCTCCTAGACGATGTCCCGTCGAATGCGACGATCACGGTCAAGGCGATCTACGACAACCGCTACTGGCAGGGTGGAAAAAGACACAGCCGGATAAAGGCGGTAGTCAATCCGGACGAGTGCCCACACCCCGTGTGCTATTTGATTTTCGTGTACTTTGAAAAGCAGTGGTTACACACCCCCGACAGCTAACAGCGGAAGTGGTGGGGTACTAGCGAGCTGTGTCAAGGAGCTCCGAAAGACCAGTTTTGACCGACTCAACAGACTGCTCGAGGTCGTGTTCCTTGTACTTGCCACCGCTCTTGCCGCGATTGTATTCCGTCGACGACGTGATCCCCAGTTGGTTGAGTTCGCCAAGATAGTCGCGGACAGAGCGTTCGGACACGGGACTCATTCCCTCTTCAGTCGCGATTTCCTGATACGCCGAAAGAATATCTTTCGTCCGAGCCGGCGTCTCGTTCTGTTCAGCGAGGGCAGTGAGCGCATACAACACGAGTTGACCGTGATCAGAATAGTTGCGAATCCCTTCGACGACCTGGTCAGTCTGGAGTCGTTGCCGTGCTTCACGAACGTGTTCTTCTGCGACGAGTTCATCATCGTACTCTCGGGCGAGGTCCCCGGCCTCAAGCAACAGATCGAGTGCCTGTCGTGCGTCCCCTGAGTCCTTTGCGCCGTATGCCGCACACATCTCGATGACACCATCATCGATGACGTCCTCCTGGAAGGCTACTTCCTCGCGCTGTCTGAGGACGAGCTGTAGTTCCTTGGCGTCGTACGCGGAAAATGAGACCTCTTTTTCACACAGGCTCGAGCGGACTTTCGAAGATAACTGATTCCGAAAATCCAGATCATTCGAGATTCCAATTACTCCGAGTTTTGCCTCTGAGATATCTCCGTTCGATCTGGCACGTGGCAATTTGTATAGCAACGAATCGTCTTCGATATGATCGACTTCGTCCAGCACAATGAGGACGGTACCGCCCATTTCGTCGAGTGCCTCGAAAAGGAACTGATAGACAGATGCCTGCGGATAACCGGTATTCGAGATTTGGTCTGTGGGGTCGCGAAGTTCGTTGACAAGGGCAACGGCAGCCTGATAACTGGAATTGAGACCATCACAGTTGATCTCGACAGTGTGGAGATCAAGACCATCGACGTTAGCTGCGTCTCGTTCAAGAGCTTCCAGCAGATACCGCGTGGCGGCGGTTTTACCGACACCGCTTTTGCCGTACAAGAAGATATTGGAGGGGGTTTCGTTGTTGATCACGGGCTGGAGAGCAGAGTGATATCGCTGAAGTTCTTCGTCCCGCCCGACGAGTTGCTCGGGCGTCCACTCCTCGAGAAGTGCCTCCCGCTGCTCGAAGATTGTGGAGGTCGGCGAGAAAGTGATGTCGTTCATTCAGATTATGGTGTTACCCGAGGGGACTTAACCTTTAGTTCCGCTGCTTCCGCTGTTATCCATTGTTTATATACTCTCGACCCCACCACTTCCGCTGTTAGCAGATTTTGGATTATACTGGAAAGGTAGGGGACACCCACCCCACTACTTCCGCTGTTAGTGCTGTACCACCGGCTGTAATTGATGCTACTACAGTCTGGTATATTTCTAGCACTAGCAATTAAGTTCAAGTACCTGTACGAAAAACAGCATCCGTATACTGTTTTTCACTGAACAACAAGGCACCCCCTCACATGGGGGTGGTGCTGTCTGTTCTGTCCCTAACAGCGGAAGCAGTGGGGTGGGGGTGTTGACACCCATTCCTTTCAGATCCGATCGACAAGTTCGACGTACTGGGTCGTTACAGTACTTTCTTTTCGTGGGCGCCGTTGAGTTGATTTAGCTTTTGCATTTCACATCGCACACGGGGTGTAGGGGGTTCGTTTAAACAGCCGGCGTAAGAGAATGTCTCAAGCCTTGATTTCAGGGTTGAATCCGGCAGGCTGTGGTACAAACCATTAAGTTAACACATCACACATCAAAAGACTGCGATGGAGTACAGTCACCGTTACCATGCTTATCCGACACAAGGGGTAGCGGAGAGACTGGAATACCATATCGACATTCATCGTCAAGCGTACAACTACACCCTGTACGAATACGAACACGTGGACGCCGACAATATCGGCACCGCGTACAAACACCACTACCGACTTCCTGGTTGGAAAGACGAGTTTCTCGTCTTCTCAAAAGTCAACTCAAAAGCTCTGCAACGAACAGTCACGCGGTTCTACCAGAACCTCAACAGACTTTCCGAGCAGAAACAAAACGGGAACAAGGTCGGGAAACTCAAATGGAAGTCTCCAACGGAGTTCCAGAGTATGACGTACTCGCAGTCCGGCTTCGAACTCAAAAACACGAGTGGCCGACGTGCGACGCTCTGGCTTTCCAAAATCGGAGAGATTAAAATCCGATACCATCGAGAGATTCCCACCAATGTTGAGATCAAAGAAGTCACTGTCAAAAAAGAAATGACTGGTGACTGGTTCGTCTCTTTTGGACTAGAAATGGACGATGCGGACCTGCCTGAGGAACCAGACGTGAACTCTCTCAATGCGAGCAACAGCGTCGGGATCGACCTCGGAATCCGCAACTATATCCACACCTCGGACGGTACGACTGTGGACTGGCTTGACCTCGAAGAAGAGTACGAACGACTCCGGCGTGAACAACGCAAGCTGTCTCGCAAGGAGAAAGGATCGAACAACTACGAGACGCAACGTCGAAAAGTGGTTACAATCAAGCGGCACATCAGGCGGAAAGTGCTGGACTACCAGCACAAGATCACCACATGGGTCGTCCGAGAATACGACGCCGTGTTCGTCGAAGACCTCAACGTCACGGGAATGCTTCAGGATGCGGGGAACGCTCGGAACAAGCAGGATGCCGCGTGGCGACAGTTCATCACCTTGCTCGAATACAAGGGCGACCTGTACGGTACGCATGTGGTGCAGGTCGAAGCCAGTGGTACGACGAAAGAGTGTGCCTCTTGTGGTGTAGAGACAAAGAAACCGTTGTGGGTGCGAGAACATTCTTGTCCGTCATGTGGGTTCAAGACGGACAGGGACGCGAACGCAGCGATGAACGTCTTACAACGTGGCTTTGCTGAGCTAGGGCTGGGATGGTCCGAAGAAAAGCCTGTGGAGACCGCGCTCCCTACGGACACTGATGACTTTCGAGAGGTGTCTGCAAAGCGCGTCATCGAAGCAGGAAGCCTCGAAGCTTGACTCCGGGGCGATTCACACATCGATGACGGGGGAGGGATTTGTGATCGTGGGGTTGATAATAATCACTCGCCGCTCATCATCATCATCAGGGAGTCGGTTAACTTTGGTTCACGAACCTCTGAGACTTGTTGTTGGATGTCTGTGCATCCCCAACTAAGCAGAGAGGAGATTCTCTACCACTGTACGAGTGGCTTTTTACTACCAGGGATCGCACGTCTTGATCTCCTTATGGGCCAACACGGCCCGTTCTCACGAACGTACTCGTCGTCGACGACAGCGTACTGAATGTCCTGTCCGAGATAGACAGCGAAGTCCTGATAGAGAATTTGCTTCGCCTCCGCTATGTTCTGTGTGTTCTAACTGTAGCCTTCGACCGATTTGGAGGCCAATCCCGTTCGACGAGTTTCTTGGCCAACACCGTTCAATGGCGATTTGGAAACATTCGAGTACTGCGTCCGGCGAGCGAGACCAGGTCACATTGAACCGTTCGAGACAGTCCTATGGACGTCTTCAATGAACGACGGAGTCGAGCGACTCTGCCGGTTCAGATGTGGCGATACTTGGGACTCGATAATAATGAAACAGATGTGGAGGTCGGTTCTCGAGTTAGTACTCCGGAATTCTAACGGCACAATTGATTGCGACAGAATCAAAAATCGAAAATCAATAGATGCAAGCGATAAATTCGATTTGAAATAGTGGTCTCTGGAGGTACTATCTTATTGTCAATATCTTATTGTCGACCTTATGTCTAAGTACTAGCCCTAACTATTCCTATACAGTGTCAAAATTTGTCATATGATATTTTCCATACTAATGGAACTCGACTTTATACACATCCTGAATCCACAAGACAAAAATCCAATGCTCTTCGATACCTGCTGTGATGGATTCCACTATAGTAGACGGATTTGACGATGTTGCACGTATATCTGGCTCACCGATACCTCTGACCGAGTAGCTATGCGCATTCTACTTCTTGCCGAGGAGTTCTATCCAAGTGTCAGTGGCGGCGCTCGAACGAGGTGGGAGTTCTGTACCGGTGCCGTTACCGCTGGTCACGATGTTACGGCGTTCACACCGCAACGAGATGACCTCCCTGATTCGGAGATAATTAAAGGTGTTCGCATCGAACGACCGGCGTCATTACGTCTCCCGGGGACTGATGGGCTTTCTTCGACATCAACCATGTCAAGACTGTTATTATCGCCGCTGTTTTTCTTTGCCACCCTCTGGACCCTGCATCGTTCGGATATTGACCCCGACGTGATCGTCTCGACATCGAATTCGATGCACTGGATGGCGTGGGTTTTACAGCGCCTCCTCGGAGTCAAAGCAACGAACTTCATCGGATATTCGCCGATCGTTCATCCCGACCGCCACTCGCATGTACGCCTCTTGCTAGCCAAAGCCAATATTCGTCTGTTCCACGCCGAACTAATTCTCTGCCGATCTCACTCCGTCAAGTCCTACGTGCAATCTGCCACTGACTGTAATGTCCGCATCGTCCACGGTATCGTTGACGGAGAACTGATACGGGACACAGCTGCAAGTTCACAAACCAAACACAGAGAGGAGCTCTCGGTACCGAGCGACGGGTGTGTCCTCGCTTTTGTCGGCCGCCTCGTTCCGATTAAACGACCACTGGCAACGCTGGAGATACTAACTGAACTTGACGACGATTTCCACCTCGTGATAGTCGGCGATGGTCCCCTTCGCGATGCGATCCAACGCGCTGTCGTGGAACGGGGCTTGGAAAACCGAGTTACACTTACTGGCGAGGTGCCACCCGCCAAAGCGCTCCAGTATATCGCGTGCGCTGACGGACTGGTAGTCACCTCCGAAGCCGAGTCATACTGTTCTGTCGCCCTCGAAGCGCTAGCATTAGGACGCCCGGTCTTTACGACACCAGTGGGTGTCCTCAATCAGATTACCCATCCTAACCTTCATTCTGATACGCTAAACAATTTAGCCAAAACAATCCGCAAGACGAGCATGAACTGCAGTCTACACGTCGATACCGATATTGTTTCTCGATACAGTATGACACGGTTTACCGATGATTTCCTTGCTGAACTTTCGAGGTATGTCTGACTTTCAACTTGTTTAGATTCTATTCTCGCTCGTACGTTTGGATAAATAAATACGCTACCTATAACTTTGGAATCTAGCCTCATCAATCTCAATATGTAATGACATGTTTCGATTAAATCGCGATTCGACACGGCAGAAAAACCGAAGCATATTACACTTGCTCAATGAAACAATTCGCCAGTGTCTACAGAGATGGGATGTTCGTGAGTTCTATTATATATAACTCGATTCTGTTCAAACGATGCCTCGATTAGCCCGCCAACTAGCCGATGATGTCCGACTGACGTACTTCGTTCTTCTGTTGCTGGTGATCATCTCGATGGCGACATCGCAGGTCAATTTTCTCGTGGTCGCTGGCCATGATATTTTTCTTCTCCATCGGCTCTTTATTATAATACTTTTGGCATTCTTTGCCAAAGTCTTGATTAGACACCACCGGATTACGCTCAACTGGCTTGACTTGGCAGTCTTGTCATTTCTTGGGATTATGATAGGTAGATTAATTCTTGACATCTTCCAACCTTATCCACTGACTCAGTCGGTAACAATCGCAATCCAGATCGTCTTAGGTGTAGGGCTTTACTTCGCTATTGGGTCGTTCAACGCCACACGGAAGGAGTTACTTGTCGTCTTTCGAGTGTGGCTGTTCACCGTTATATTCGTATCTCTTTACGGATTTTACCAGGTATTCGCGCTAAACCTAGGGCTCCCTTTCGGGGCGCTTCAACTCGGTGGCTTCAAGACCAAAATAGCCGTTCTGTGGGGATATCCGCGCCCCACTTCATTCTTCCACGAACCCACGCACTATTCGGCATTCGTCTTACCTGCCTACGTCTTCTTTACTGTCGTGTATTACAGGGGCCATGGGACGGTCTTAATGTTCAAGCGGGACCGAATGAACTCTCTATTCATAGGATTCATTTGGCTGAACTACCTGCTCATCGTCTCGCTGGGTGGTTACTTAGTTATCGGCGCCCTTGTGGGTCTCGGGACATTGATTGACCGTCAGTTTCGGAAGATCGCTGTGAAGCTCGGAATCGGTGTTGCTGTCGGAGTCGCCCTGATATTCGTGTTCGCCGAGGGATTCGCTATCCTCTACACGCCAGCATATCGTATAATCAAATTCGCTCGCGCCGTTTTCGGACTTCTATTCTTCGGTGGTACTGTGAGCGGTTCGATAGGTGTTCGGTTGATGAGACTGTACTGGTCTGTTCTCATATGGATAGAACACCCACTGTTCGGGCTAGGTCTTAACAATTCGATCTTCCTCGACCTCGTTCCGCCTGACTGGTGTAGTCGGTGTAGCGGAAAACCGCCTGCCACGCACAGCGTGTTCGGTTTCGTTGTCACGTCAACTGGATCTATTGGACTTGTGAGCTATATGCTGATGTACACAGCTGCGGGCAAGTACCTCTATCAGGCGTGGCAAAATTTCACAAACTCATTTGACCGGACACTCGCCCTCGGCCTTGCACTGACGCTCTTAACAAATGTGCTCATTAACTTTTTCACATTACCTATCGTACACGCATTGAATTGGGTATTCCTCGGACTGGGTTCTCTTGTTATTTCTCTCTCATACCGCGACTGAGAGACATCAGCTTATGCGATGAAGGGATATTCGTCTCCCGACAGGGGATTTGGTGTCAGTTGATATGAATATCCGACTACCGTCGACGTTGACACGGCTGGGCTTTCGACCGTTGATATTCAAATCTATCGCCATTAACGATTGTTATAGTTTTACCTCTGTGCTTGGGCTAGTTTTAACCCCACAACACTAATCAGGTATCTTGTGATAGCAGACAAGCTAAGAAGTCTTCGAGGATTAATTTCCACTTCTCGGTTCCCAAGAACTACTGATGCAATCATTAATATTATCTTAATATGCCTCTCTTTGCCCCTTGCAGTACTTTGGTCAGTAGTCACTGACGTGGGTCTGTCGAATAAATTCACTGACCTCTATAGAGAATTGATGCCTCGAGATATGCTCATAAGCTATCGCGGATGTTTATTCTTGGCAAGAAAAGGACAAATAGAGATCTGGTTACTTAACCCAGAGAGTGATGCTTTTGATATATTTGCTCCCGATGAGGGTGACATTGTTGTAGATATGGGTGCACACGTAGGAAAATATGCTCTCCCGAGCGCACAGAAGGTGGGTGAACAGGGTCACGTGTTTGCTTTTGAGGCTGTGCCAGATCATTACAATGCGTTAAAAAAGAATGCTGAACTGAATAACTTCTCCAATATTACCACGCTCAATGCGGCCACATACAATAAAAATCAGGAAATGTGGTTAGTCGGATGGGATCTAAAACCGAAACCAGACTGGGACCATCCTAAAGCCGCTCATATAAATCCAGACGGTAGTATACCTGTGGAAGCGGTAACTGTGGATAAGGTTCTTGAACAACATGGATTTCAATCCGTTGACTACGTGAAAGTAGACATCGGTCGCCAGGAATTGGAGGCTCTCCAAGGAATGGTAAAGACTTTAGAGGCCTCGGAGAGCGTGACGATACTAGTTGAGATTGGGAAAAATAATTTCGAACAAGTGAACGCATTACTCACTGACTTAGGGTTCACTGGTACCTCTCTTGATGATTCTTGGGGAGCGAATGGGCTACGAGACTATGTATATCGGAAGACACCTAGTTAATATCAGGAGCATCTCTGCTCGTTTTTCTCAATAATAGTTCTTAGCAATAAATCTCTAGCACCACTCGTTAATTTGTCAGGGAACCGCGTGAAAGCAGTGGCTTAGTGTGGATTTGAGGGGATCGAAAACGATACTCATATACAGCAATCAAACTCTAATCCAACAATCAAACCTAGCGGAGTATGCCGATCACCTGAGCCTATTCACACCAGTGGGTATAGAGACGCGACACTCAAATGATATAATATGTCTTTAGCTGTAGATAGTCTATTTAAACACACTGACAAGCGGTTCTAGAGTGTTAAATTTTAGAGTCACGCCGGGTTTAAATACCCACACCGCATCAGTAGCGGTAAGGTCCCAGAGTTTCGGCTAGTACGTTATTCTTAGTATTATGAGGTCAATTATGACTATTGATGTCGAAGGGCATCCGAATGCCCGAATCTATCAGTGTGTAGACCAGACTCAAGAGTTCCTTCGCCATCTGGACATTGCAGTGACCTTGTTTGTGACCCCAGATGTCGTTCGAAGCCGACCTAGAGTCGTTGAATATTGGTGTCGGTCTCAACATGAAGTCGGACTCCATATACATCCCACACGGCTGGACAATGGCCGAGATGAATCTGCTGACAAAACTGCGGACTGGTTGACCACGTACGGACGTGCAGAGATTGATGCGCTAGTGAACGAAGCGCTTACCACATTTGAGGATACGCTGGGAATTCGACCCAAAGTCTTCCGTGCCGGACGGTGGGAGTATACTGACCGCCTCCTTGCGGTCCTTGGTGAACACGGTTTTACGCACGATGCGTCGCTCAAACCACAGCAACCAATGAACCCATACCGGGAACACGGCGTGATCGAGGCGCCACTGACCGTCTACTGGAACCGGCTTCTGTCGGCCATCCCGACGCCGTGGAACTTCGATGCCGTACCTCTCCACGCTGATGCGTTTCTCGCCCGGAGAGTAGCAATTCTTCCCTTTTACTTCGCAACCTGGCGTTCGCTCGTGTCGGATAGCCAGTACGCAATGATAAGCTGCCATGATTACGATCTCCAATCAGCCACCCTTCGTTCTCGGATTGCTTCGTACGTTAATAGACTTGCGAGTCGCACACGACCGACAACCGTTGGCGACACCTCGGTGCCACTCGCGTGACGAAATGGATTTGTAGATACTCTCCTTAACTCAATTTATGGAATTGGTAGTTCAGATTGACGACGATATCTACAATCGGCTGGCCCGCCGGGCCGACGAACATGAGTTTGAATCAACCGAAGAGTATAGCAAGGAAATACTCCGGACCGTACTCAATGAATTGGAAACTGACACAGCAGACGGGTCGGTCACTGACCGGCTCTCAGACCTCGGCTATCTCGACTAGTTAGCATCTGTCAGTCAGATCTGCTCCGCACAGTAGTCGACGAGGATACTAATTTCTCAATTATAAGTCGAGACGCCGGGCTATCTGCCGAACTCGCTTCAGTTCCTGTGCTTGAAGTGTTTCGGCTTGCCGGTTGATTGCCTTTGACACAGCTTTCGATTGGGGATCAAATATGTCTGTCACGACTTGGCCGTCCATAGAGCTTGGAACCGGACAGCCGTGCAGATGCAACAGCGTCGGTGCGAGATCGAGGATAGAGAGGCCGTCGACGGTTCCCGTCCCCATATCAGGACCGGACGCAGCGAAGAGCCCGTACCGCCTGTTTTCAGCCTTCCATCCCTCCTCGGTTGGTATGGTGAACACTTCTTCCTTTCCGATCCCACCTGGGATGTGGACACCAGCAGCTTGGTCAATAACTATGTCTGGCGATTCATCGATGTATTCGCCGTTGTAGGCGTCGCGACCGTCGACGATTTCGGTCGCAATCTGTCGCAGCTCCGGGTCCGTGAGTTCACCCAGTTTCGTTTTCAGTTCTTCTCTAACGATTTCACGCTCGGGGTCGTCAGGATCCATGGTCAGATAAATCGGTCCCTGACCACTCGCTACTGCCGTTGACTGTTCCCAATCTATCTTGTTCGTCTTCTGCTCGCGTTTGAAGATACCCTCTTCGTCCGGGATTCGATTGAGGAGCGACTGCGGTGCCATACGCTTGGCCGCTTGTTTGACTCCAAGACGGTTGAACACACGCGCGAGCCTATCCTTCTGTATCCCGAATTTATACAGAAACCCCGGTGAGTCGCGCGTCAGTTCGAGGTAGCCGTTCTCAGCAAGCCACGTGTTGATATAAAAAACTGTACCGATTGGATTCGAACCATGATCGCTCATCAGGATGATGTTCGTCTCGTCGTCGACGAAGTCCGCGAGGTGATTGTCGATCAACTGCCAAGCCTCGAGCGTGTAGTCGTCGTCCCATAGGTAGTGATGTAGCGAGTTGAGATAGAACGTCGCGATTTGGAGAAAGTCCACGTTGTACTGCCGGTCGAGATACTTGGCGGCCTTGAATCTGAGGTCGATGAGGTCGAGAATCTCTTCCGCGGCGGCATTTGTGTCGTCCTTGATGCGGTTTTGTTTAAGTACGCGGTATCCTAATTCGGACTCAAGTTCGGACTCGAGTTCGGGTGGATGCGTGTATCCAGTTTCTTCGGCATCTGGGGCCCCGGAGACAAAAAATGATCCCACGCGTTTGGGTGGGTATGTCGTCGGAACACCGATTACGCCGACATCTGATTCGTTGGCGAGTATCTCCCAGTACTCCGTGTTAGTCTGCTTTCGTTCGGATGGATAGTACACCCGACGATTCGCGACGTCGATGTTCTCCCACCAGTAAATACCAATCTTTCCGGGGTTCTTACCTGTCGCGTACGCCTTCCAATTCGGCGATGTAACCGGTGGTAAAACCGATTCGAGTTGGCCACGAACACCCGAATCCATCACACGCGCGATTGTCGGCAGTTTCCCTTCTTCAAGCCACGAGTCGAGGAGATCGAATCCAGCACCGTCTAATCCCACAACAACGGTGCGCTCTGCATTCATGATTCACACTCTGTGGACCGAAGGTTAAAATCGCTCGAAAAACTCGGCATATCTCGGCTTGAGTTCTTCGGGAGTGAAGCGGGCCGGATTGTCGACAGTAAGTTCCTCTAGCTGACAGAGAGTGTCGATCAGCTCTTCGGGCGTCGAGATGAGATTCGACGTGATCGAAGGCAATTCGCCAGCGCGTCGAGCCACTACCGGTGTACCACAAAGTAACGCTTCCACGAGGACACGGCCGAAACTCTCGGTGAGCGATGGATGGATGAGAACGTCAGCTGCCCGATAATATGACGGCATCTCCGCTGGTGGGACTGGCCCGACGACTGTAACGTGATCACAATTCGCGACGGAAGTATCGAGATCTCGTCCGCCACCGACGAAAACGAACTGCAGGTCGGAACGTCGACCGAGGATTTCGGGAATCACCTGTTCTATGGTGTCGATTCCTTTCAATCGACTCCGTCGGCCAACGAAGAGCACGACCTTCCGATTGGGTGGGTGGTCTAGGTTCGCGACCGGTCCAGTGGGGCTGAACCGCTCGGGATCGACTGGTGGTGGCAGTATCGTGATAGCCTTCGACGGGACGCCCTGATTTTCTAACCGACGCTTTCCGACGGGACCAAGTGCGACATAATGGCTTGCTAGTCGGAGTGGGACGTACCCAACAATGTTGTTCAGTGCGTACCATTTCGCCTGCCGTCCCAGCGTGGTGGCCAGTCTGTGGACGTGGAATCGGTCGCCGCTGTAGCGATATATGAACGGGACGCCATGCCAACGGGCGAGCACACCGGTGATGTTCCCCTGTATCGGCGGTCGAGAGACGTTCATCATGCAGGCCGGCCGGTGCGTTGTCAGATACGTCTCGAGAGCTCTCACGCGTCCTTGGAGTGAGGCAGGCTGACCTGTCCCATAGACGTCGTAGAGTGACGCGAGGTCCGTTGTTAACTCTTCGCTAGTCGTAACGAGATCGAGATCAACCGTTGATTCAAGCGCTTGACCGATTCCTTGTAACGTTTGGCGAACGTTGAATGCGGTTGCGGAGCCGACGAACAGACAGATGCGTTTAGACATTCATTCACTCCCCGACATATCTACGCGTGGCTTCGTGCATGGTCAGAACGGGTACCTCCTGCCGATTCGCGTACGCGAGAATTGATTCGAGATCTCTAAAGAGGCGGTCGTCGAAGTTCTGTGGATGTGCCCAGACATGAAAAATTCCCGACTCCCGAGCTGCGGCGTCTATCGACTTCTGTGCACGCACGACTCTCGGGTGGGTTGCGAACATATCGTTGACGGTGGGCGAAAGCGGATTGAAAGGGAGGTACATTGATGCCGGTAGTCGCCAACAATCCTCTTGGATGGGTTCCGGAACAACAGGCGTGTATGGGCGGCGCGTGATGAACCGCGCATAGCGTCGGTAACGACCACCGACCCGACGGTGCCTGAGTATGTATTCGGAACTAACGTCTCGGATCACTTTGATTCCTGCATCCGCGACAGTGTCGAGATGGGCTAGTTCGTTTCGGGGGTAGACGAGTGATTGCAATTCTTGTCCATGTGATTGTAAAAGCGTTCGACACTGTTCGAGTTCCGCGTTCAGTACCACTTCGCTTGCCTCCGAGCACAGCAAGTGTGAAAACGTATGACACCCGAGTTCGTGGGATATCTCGGTAGAAGCAATTGCCTCGACGAGATCTGGGGCGTAATATAACGGGGCATCATCAGAGTCAGTACCGGGGTCCTCGTCGTACCACCGATGGCCGAGTTGACCGTCCGGGCGAGGTAGGCTGGTATGACTTCCATCACAGGAGTTCAGCATGAGATGCCCGACAACGGCCCAAGTTGCCGGTGCGTCGTACCGATTGAAGAGGTCAAGCAACTGCTTGACGTTCCGATACTGTTGCTCGGCTTCGAGATCGTTGTCGATATCGAGGCCATGCGTGCCCCAAGCCAGTTCGAAATCCAGTGAGACTACGACGGCCCCGTCCTGTCCCATATTCGTTAGCGCGTATGTATCACCGGGATTTGAGCGTGTCGACAACGTTTTCGATGGCCTCCCATCGGGACTGACTAGCGAACAGTATCGTCTGCAAACAGATAGCCAGCAGAGTTAGGGCCTTTCGCGGGACAAACCGATCGATAAGCGAATAGCCGTACATGTCTCGGAGGAGTTCTTTTTCCTGTTCATTCTTATGTGTAGATTCGCCGACGGTTTTCGCGTCGTCGTGAATCCGTCGGGCCGCGATAAAATGCGGGACGTGGCGCTGTTCGTAGTCTTCTTCGAGGATGCGCCAAAGGAGCTCAACATCCATTACGTACTCCAAATCCTCCCGCAGTCCCCCGAGTTCCTTGAACACTGACCGCCTGATGAAAGAGCAGTGATTGGCTGTGTAGTTCTGCCAGTACTTGTGGACAAACTGGGAGGGATTCGCGTGGTACTTTTTGCTGAGTTCTTGTCCATCGATATCTACGAAAACGAAGTCACCGTAAAACACATCTATAGCATCCGATTGGTCTTTGGTGGCATTAAGGAGTTTATTTGCACCTGATAGATAATAATCGTCAGCGTTTAGCCATCCGACGTACTCACCATTAGCCATCTCCAAGCCTTTGTTAACGGCATGCGATTGCCCATCGTCGGGTTCCGAGACCCAGCGGAGATTGTATTCGTTTTCGTACTCCCTGAGTATCGATACCGTCTCGTCGTCGGAGTCACCGTCGACCACAATGTGTTCGATAGCCCCGTTAAGACCGCGGACTGACCGAAGGTTATCCTCTATGAACTCCGCTTGGTTGTAAGACGGGGTAATCACCGAGAGAAGCGGTGTGGACATCAATCGCCCGAACGTTACAGACCACCCAGTATCAACTCTTTGATTGGGACACTATTCCTGGTCGGACTTCCACTGGTCCACGCGCTTCCAATGCGGTGCTATCAAGTCTGGACGCCGCAGGAGCAAACCACAAACGCTTATTTCCACCGATACTCTACACAGCGCAATCGTGACGTATTCTCAGGATGGTTCTTCGGAGAAACGATGCTACGTGACTCTAGACTTAGAATGTGACTTTGGCACTGCACTCACCACAAACACCTATGAGGCGGCACATGACCTCGATACCCTCCTTTCGGATTTGACAACGCTTGATGTACCGCTGACGGTGTTTCTTCAGACGGAACTCGTTGATGCCGCCCCAAATGTCGTCCAGTCTCTGATGGATCCCCCCGTTCCAGTCGAAGTCCATCCCCACTCTCACACACATCCACCACGGGACCAAGCTGACCTCGAATTCGAAGTGGCTCGGAGTGTCGAAGAAATCCGGTCCCGATTCGCAACCGACCCGCTCGGCTACCGCTTGCCGAACGGGACGATCAGACCAGAAGATTACAGTGTTCTCGACGATTACGACGTAGACTTTGACGCCAGCCTGTTTCCATCATTGTTTCCCGGGCGTTTCAATAATCTTGAATGCCCACAGCAGCCGTTCCGGCATATATCCGGCTTGCTCGAAATCCCATTTACTGTGTATTCCTCGGCACTCCCCGTTCCGTATTCCCTCTCTTATCTCAAACTGCTGGGCCGGCCGATTCAAACTCTCCTGCGACATAATCCGCCTGAAACCATCGTCTTCGACATGCACCTTCACGATTATGCCTTGCCAAGCACGCACCGGCAGCTTTCCCACCCCGCTAGGTTCATTTATGGTCGCAATCGAGATTCGGGTCCAGCTATCCTCCGGTCTATGCTCGCTGCCTTCGAATCCCAAGGATATGAATTTGAAAAACTTTCAAAACTTTATATCGAAATCGATAGTGAACGCCCGCTATGACGAGCGATGACCCACTTGATGTATACGTTGTTACCGTTCGGGAGTACTACTATGTTCCAGCATTTTTGACTGACATCTTCGAGAGCGATCAGGTTCGTATCCGTGGTATCGCTGCCACGCCTGCGACGCTGGGAGGCGAACACATTATCACGTTCGCTGCGAAGCTATTCCGCCATTTCGGGCCACTTATTTTTGGTAAACAAGTCCGATTTTATTTCACATTTTTGTTGCTCGATATCTACGCCCGCATCACCGGCCGCGGTGAAGCGTACTCGCCGAAGACACTCGCTAGTCGCCACGATGTTCCGTACATGGCTAAAGACGACATCGGCGAACCAGCGTTCCTCGAGACCGTTCGGGAGATAGATCCGGACGTAGTTGTTTCGGTTGCGGCGACACAACGATTCGAAACCGAACTGTTGGATATCCCGTCACACGGTTGTATCAACGTCCACTCCTCACTTCTCCCTGCCTATCGCGGCGTTTCACCGAGCTTTTGGTCACTATACCATGATGAAGATCGGACCGGGATCACCGTCCACTACATGGACGAAGAGCTGGATTCGGGTGATATCATCCTCCAAAGACCAGTACCGATCGAACCTGACGACACCGTCCACACGCTAAACGAACGGGTCGCGACTGAGGGTGCGGCGGTGCTTAGCGAGGCCTTGGCTCACATCCGCAATGGAACGGTGAATCCTATACCGATGGAAACTGAGAAGGGGTCGTACTATTCACTGCCCGAAAGGGATGATGTCCAAGACTTTCGGGAACGAGGTAACCGATTCTATTGACTGGCGGGACGGTCGTACTACCGGTCGACCATCTTCCGCGAAACATTCGCATCGGTCGGCCACCATCCTACAATCGCTGCAATCTCCGGTCCGAACTGCCGTTAGTACGACCCGATTCGGCAGAGTTCTGTGTTATCACCGGTATCTTCATATCACCGGTCTCGATAGCAAAACCAACGAGACAGTGGTATGAGTTTTCCTGAGTTCCTCCGGTCTGACTTGACTACCATCAGACGCGCCGTCTCGCTGGGCATCGGGTTGGCGCTTATCTCCGTACTCGTTGTCGTCGCCGACACGGGGGCGATTCTCAATACGCTCGAAAGCGTCGAACTGGGCTGGTACGGTGTCGCATTCGTGATCTTCACCCTCGGCTATTTCCCCGCGACGTATCGATGGCTCCAGCTTCAACGGTCCATCGGGTACAACCCTGACGTGGGAGCAACGTTTGAAATCGTCGCTATCTCGCTCGGACTTAACAAGGTGCTTCCTGCGAACTTGGGTGACTTCTCTCGTTCGAAAGTGACTGAACGCTACTTCGATGTTCGAAACCACGCGGAACTATTGAGTCTCGTGGCTGTCGAACGGGCAGCAGATTTTTTCATTGCGTTGCTCCTGTTTACCACTAGCTTCGCTCTAATCACGTCTGGCGCGTTCCTGCAGACGCGATCATTCATCGTGGCTATAGGAACTTTCGTGGCCATCGTCACGGTAATCGTTGTGTTTTGGTTAGTGCGTCAGCGAGTCGCCGAGTGGATTCCCGGACCGTTGTCCAACCAACTCGAAGCAGCTTTCAGCGTAGCAGACGCCCTCTCGACTACCACACTCGCTGTCCTCTTCATAACGACCGTTAGTCGGTGGCTCTTGACGGGGGTAGTGTTCGTCGCCGTCGGCCGTTCAATCGGCGTGTCCCCGGGATTTCTGGTCGCACTTGCACTAATCTCCGGGATGAGTCTCGTCTCGGTCCTCCCGATTACGCCTGCGGGTATCGGGCCGAGCGAAACCGTTGGTGTGGGCATTCTCGTCGCGAGTGGTGTTGCATACCCTACCGCAATTTCTCTTTCACTTCTCCAACGGACTTTCGGCGTGTTCTGGATGGGACTAATCGGTCTTCTCATCTTTCTCGCTCGCTGGGCCCTCTTCCGTTGAGCTGCTCGATCTCCGTCGAAACCCTTACTCTACGCAGCGACAAACCAATCGACAATGGCAAAGAACGTCTTACTTCTCACCATCGACTCTCTCCGTGGCCCCCCGTTTCTTTCCACAAACACTCGCTCTCACCTCACCTCGTTCGACCGACTCCGTGACGCCGATGGTGTCTCCTTCTCGAATGCGTTCGCGACGGGACCGACCACGAGAACGTCTTTCCCGGCGCTTATGACCGGCACTTACGCGCTCTCTGACGAAGATTATCCGACAATGAGTCCAGACCGCCCGTTTCTTGCGGAAACCCTTGCTGACCGTGGGTACGCGACCGCCGGGTTCACGTCGAATCCGTTTCTGTCGCGAGCTTTCAACTACGACACCGGGTTCCAAACGTTCCATGATCATCAGTCACTGATCAGTCGAAAAGGAGCCAAGATGTTTCCAGATGGCATTGAGCGGCCACGCGGATTCCTCAATACGCTTGATGGATACTTTCCTATTACACGATTGTTGAAAGGGGCCTATTCGGCCGCGACGGGACAGTCCCGCCCGTATCGCCCGGCGAGTACCCACGTTGACGAAACCGTCTCGTTCATTGACGACTGTGAAGAGCCGTTTTTTTGTTGGACACACTTTATGGACGCCCACCATCCATGTTTCCCCCCGCTCAAGTACCGACGGACTCAAGACGTTTCCGACAATGTCGACCTTGACCGAGTTGCGGCGGTGTATTCGCGATTTGTGGACAACTATTCCGAACTCACAACCCGAGATGTGACATTGTTGCGTCAGTTGTACCGCGCCTCGATAGCATACCTCGACGACGAAGTAAACAGGCTTTTGGACGAGATCGCTGCCAGGGACGCCCTTGAGGAAACCGCTGTCGTGCTCACATCAGACCACGGCGAACTCTACGGCGAACACGGGGAGTACGACAAACCACCGCGCTTGTATGACGAACTACTTCATGTCCCACTTGTCGTCTCCAACGCAACATCGCTCCTCCAAGAGCGGCGAGACGGGTTAGTCAGTCTCATTGATATTCCGCCGCTAATACACCACTTGCTAGACGAACCGATTAACGACGCTTATCGTGGTTACTCAGTGAAAAATCTGCCCCGTTCGTTCGTGATCGGAGAGGAATTCCGCCGTGGCAAAGCTATGGTTAGTGTCCGCTCAGCAGAGTACCGATACGAGGTAGACGACATACGCGGCCGTTCGGGACTACACGAGGTCGGTCTATCTGCGTCAGAGATATCTCCGTCGACAGTCGATTCGGGAATATTAACGGAATTACGGCGGCAGGTGCAGTCACACCGAGAACGGATCCGAACACGATCCGCAGAGATAGACGTTTCAAACGAAGTTGAGGAGCGGCTCAAGGATTTAGGCTACCTCAACGATCCATAGGACAGGATACCTGTACGTTCCTTTCCCGCCCTTGACTGGCTTGTAGTACTATCGCTGAACCGTCCGATAGTGTTCCTGTAATGCATGAAGAATGATAGCGGTGAAAAGCGTGAAAATCCCTGCGAGTGTAAAGAGGGTAGCCGTGATCGCGAGTCCCAGTGGGAAGACGGCCGTACTAAGATAGTTGAGGGCCGTCCAGTATCCGAATACAAATCCGAGCAACAGTATCAGAAGTCCAGGAATTCCGAGTAATGTTATCGGGTGTTCGGTCTCAACGACCCGGATAAGATTCCGAATTACGGACCAACCGTGTGAGATAGGATGATACGTATTCGGGTCGGAGACTTCGTAGTTAACGTCGACGCCTATTTCCCCAACGGTTAAGCCAGCGCGGTGGCAGACGAATAGCACATCAATGCTACTCTCCATGCCGTCACCTAGCCGGCAGGATTCAGATAGGGCCGCAACCGCCGCACGGTTGTAAACCCGAAACCCACTCTGGGTGTCCGATATCCACTGGCCCGTCCCAGCCAATGTCAGCATAAGGTTGGTAAATAGATTGATTACTTCTATCCCGGCTCGGCGGGCGCGAGGGATTTCGTTCTGTGTCCTATCCACGAACCGACTCCCGATGACGATGTCTTTCTCAATCTCTCGGCGATATGTAACTGCCGAAGGAATATCGGCTGCATTATGTTGTCCGTCACCATCCAAAACGACAAGCTCCTCCACCTCCCATTCGTTAGCACGGTCGAATATCGTCTGCAAGGCCGCACCGTACCCGCGGTTCCTGACGTGTGACACAGTGTATGCACCTGCTTCCGCCGCTTCCTTGGCAGTCGCGTCGCTCGACCCATCGTCAACAACAAGCACAGCGTCTACGTGCTTGAGGGCTTCGTGAACAACCCTTCCGATGGTTTCCTCTTCATTGTAGGCCGGAACCGCCGCGATGACGTCCAAGGTCGAGAGAGTCCCTAACTCTGTGACGATTATATTATCTGACTTTCGGAACGCAGTTATACCCTGTTCGAAGTCGACTGCTTGTCTCGGGTTTTCGACAAAGAGGAGTCCCGCAGCGCCATCAGCCAGAGCGGCTTTCAATAGGCGCTCACGGGGATTTTCCCCCACAACTATCGGCACATCGAGTTGGTTGGCAAGTTTTACGCTCTCGCAGGTAGACGGACAACGCTGGAAGACCAGAACGTCGAGTTCGTGCCGACGTGCTCGAAGCACCGTATTAGCTAATGCTTCGGCGTTCCCGGCTGTCGCGACGATACCAACAGCAGGCAATCCATCGACATCTACTTTTTCAGTTTGCCGCTGCTTGTTCATATTGCTACCATCATGGGAAGTATCTCCTGCCAGAATCGTATCACTCGAACGATTCGAACGGCTAAGTACCCTCCGAACACGAAGATACGGTCACTATAAAGGTACAGTAGACCCGAACAGAGTACTATAACCCAGAATACCTGTTCGTGGCTTGGCAGCGTTCGTGATTTCATCTCTGTACCTCGTATATTTGATACTCCGTTCTGTTATTCTCTACTTTGAACTCGGCCCAACTGGCATTCTGCGCGACGCTGGCAGCTGATGAACCGCGAGGTAGTATCAAGTAATCAAAATTATGTTCGCGCACAACCATCTCCAGCGGCTGTCCGTCCGCGACGTCGTTGAGACGAATGACTCGGTTCCTGAACTCCTCGTCGTAGAGGAGATACGGCAATCTTCGGTCCTGCTGTTCGAAGCCAATCGTTGCCCCACTGTCGATATGAGTCTCGTACTGTGCTTGTGTCAGAGGCGAGTGCTTCATATGGATTGAGCGAGTCGTGCTTTCCCCTGGTTCTTCGAGACTATCTCCGATGAACGACCCATATCTGCTCGTCTGAAAGCCGGATGTAGTAAAGGCACTCATGAGGAGTAGTACAACGACAAGTGCCGACATAACTTGCCGACTTGAGATCGTCATCTCTTGTCTGACCAACGCGATGGCCATGGCCCCAAGTCCAGCCAGATAGAGGTTGTACCTGACATAGTACCGGGGCGTAAACACCAGCGGAACAAGAAACAGGGCGAGAATAATGCCAGCTTTGACGTGTTTCCGACGGCCGCTCCAGTATCCAAAGAGGAGGACACTGGGGATGCCGAGTACAGCCCATTGGGGCCCATATCCACCGATACCGACACCGTGGCCGTACATATTTATCTTTTCATACCAGGATGCGTAGATGCGGAACACCGGTGAGTGGGTCTCATATGAGCCGTGTAATGCCGCTGCGAGGCCTTTGTTCCAAGATCCTGGTCTGATTCCGCCGGTGGTCTTACCTCCTGGGAATATTTCGAACCCTAATACTTCAACACCAATCTGCCATATCGGATTGCCGTAGAGTAAGAAATTTCGGAGATACCAATAGCCGCCGACGAGTGTGAACAGTCCACCCACCACGACTAGGTGCAGCGGGATGTGTCGTTCGTCAGGTGAATATGCACGTCCCATCGCAATCATCACACCGAGGACGGCTAACCCACCGAAAATAATACCCGTTTTCTTACTCCCGAGCATGAGGCCACCGATTAGACCGAACAGCGCAGCGTGCGTAACCGTGGGTTCGTCCCAGTATATCGTCACGAACGCAAACGTGGCAATCACGAGAGACGCCATTGCGAGCGCGATATACGCCGTAGCCCCGTGGATGATAAACATAGGGGTGAAAAATAGGACGAAACTAGCTATCGCCCCGTTCGTCTTGTCCGCGCCGAGCTCTCTGGATAGCGTGTACACTCCGAGCATTCCAAGCGGGATGAACGTCAACTGTGTCATATTCAGTATCGAGAGGTCCCTTAGGAAGATTCCGTTCCAGACGTAGTACAGTTCGACGTTCTTTGGGTGGTACGGCAGCCCGAACGGCTCTGGAAAGATTTGACCTGCTTGAATCCACTGTACGACGGGTGGCAGGTGGTATCCGATACCGTCGACGTTCACTGGTGGGACGACGAATGCAACGACTGCAATCCAAGTACCCATCAGTATGAACGCCGCGCTCAATACTTGGAGAAGCCAGGATTCTTTGATCACCGAAGCCGCAGTGTGGGCGTCTTCCCAAACTCTATCGGTGATGTCTGTGACATCCACACCACGGGACACAGCGAACTGCCCAGCCACGAGCAGTCCTACGATAGCAGAGAGCAACAGGACCCACCGCTTAAGAGCACCTGCCAGACCGAGCCAGAGGACTAAAACGTGGATCTCAACGAAAAATAGCACGTTTACCGCGAGCCAAAACCGTCTTTGGGGTGTCACGTCTATCCTGTCCACGACGAGCACAGCAGTGACAAGTACTGCACCCGTGGCCAGCGCGAAGACAAAGAACTGGAGTGCGTTTTCGATCATATATTTTCCGACAGTTCGTCGATAGAACAACAGCCCTGGCTTTTCAAGACTTCTCTCATTCAATCAGGAAACGGTGTGAGAATATAAAATCACCCATCCAATTGATGCCACTGATAATGTACCTGTCTCAGTGGTGGAACAGACCATTGTGTGTAAGTTACGCCTCTTTAGGCTGACAGAGGGTTCGTCCTACGAGTTCAGAGTCGGCGCTTGTGCTCACCGCGTATATATGGAAGGAGTCGTCGGTGGATAGACCGCAGTTTGCTCTCGATTGGGTCGGGAACACTTTTTTTTACGACTGCGGTTAGCACGTTCAGATAGAGCACTTTAAGTAGGTATTGGAAGTCGGCCCCCGAACTATTGACGGCACAGAGTGCACGTATCGCATCACGAACGTGTCCTTGAGAAATCAGATCGCCAGCCAGCCGTCCGATAACCCACGCGAAGTATCGCTGACCGTAACGTTCCCCTTCTTCCTCACCGAACCATTCTTTGTACGTCGGTTGCCATTTGTCAACGTACGCTCGCACGCCACGGATCCGCTCTTCTGTGTTTGTTACCATACTGTCTGCTCCGTCGCGATAGGTGACAACAAGCGGTTCCATAATTGCGTGCGCGTCGTATCCATTGACTGCGAGCGCCATCCAAATATCGTGGTCGATCCCCGACGCTAACTCCTCGTCGTAGCCGCCGACGCTCACGAGCGCCTCTCTGTCGAACAGCATAGCTGACGAGGGAGTTGACGCACCTTTGGCCTTGATTTCTTCACGGAGATTGCCGTAGTTTTTCGGCTTGACAACGGTGTCGACGTCCCCGTCCGGTTGTCGAATCTCCACCGCACAAGCGATTGCACCGAGGCTATCCCGCTCCTCTGTCGACATTCCAGTGATGTAGTCCATCTGCCGCTCGATTCGCTCAGGCTTCCAGCGATCGTCGTCGTCAAGGTACGCCACGAACTCCCCGCTTGCTCGTTCGAGCCCCGTGTTCCGCGCCGCTGCGAGTCCCTGATTGTTCTCATGGCGGACGTATGTCACCTCTCCAACACCCTCGGTATTGAGACACTCTCTGACGCCGCTATCGGTCCCGTCCTCAACGACGAGTATTTCTAGGGGTTCGTAGGTCTGGGCGAGTGTGCTTTCTATTGCAGCTTTAACCTTCATTGGACGGTCGTATGTAGTCACGACCGCGGAGACTAGCTCGTTCATCTTTGGTCAGGATTTCCGCACGACGAACGGCTTTGTGGCCCAGGCGCGGTCGAGTACAGATTTACTATTATCTGCTCGACAACCGATTTGCGCTACAGTCATTGCATACCTTTTTTATTGTACGGTCTTATTTTGTAGTCACTCCGACCCATAATTTCGCCGATAGTGATATTAGACTAAGTCTGCTCCCATCAATGTCCTCTCTAAGCACTAGTCTTATTTGGTACGTACTTCCCGGTTTTTTCCAACTCGTTTATCACCGACGAGACATCGAAATATTGGTGACGATCAGATTTGAAATGGAGAATCCTGTTTTCTTCTCTATTTATACCCTCACTTATACTCGTGTAATTATACCGTTCGCAAGGGAACACCATATATGTGAAATTTATCCCATCAAACGAACTACACGCCTTATTATAATATTCATCAAAAATATCCTCATCTGCTTCCCAGACCAGCTTCGACAGCGCAGTTTGTTCAGCTAGTTCCTCGTCAATCTGGTTCATCCGCTCCTCCCATACCCTGACGAACGTACTCATTTTGTCACCGTCGACATTAAATATAATGACTCCACCATTAAGAACCCGGAACTCGTCGGGGGCAGTAGATATTTCTGGACGAAGAGTAACACCAATATCAAACTCTTTTTAGAATATCGATCTCGTTCACCAGTACTGCATCTGCGTCTAAGAACACGACTCCAGAATCTGTACGTTTAGCAACATCTTTGAGGCATTCAAGTTTATTTTGCATCAGGAGGTCGAACCTCTTTTTGAACTTCTTATAACCAATCTCTTTTTTTAGTCTATTGATTATTATGTCGATGGTGCTGTCGTTGTCTTTCATCAGGTCACCGTACCGTTCGAGGTTGGCTCCCAGAGTGTACTGAATTTGTTCAAGAGAGTTGAAATCTGGCTCTATTTGAAAATTATCGATAACAACAGTATTCGACATTTGCTCCATTTTCTCGTACTCATCTGGTTTTAATCCCCAATCATAGACGTAAAATGTGGCTTCGGGATAAAACTCTGAAATTTTCTCGGATGAAATAGACATTGTCTCGAAATAGTTAGTATCACCCATTGTTACGAAGTCCAGTGTCTCAGCCATTGGATGTTCAGTCGGTGCATAGCAGTGATAAATGCACCGACTACCAGCTTAATCCTCTAATTATTCCAGAGACCGCTAACTCTAAAATTTAGCCACTTTTGGATAGGCTATCGAAAAATCAACTTAGACTGTCCCAATATCTCGAAAAATCAGCGAGTAAAAACTTGATTTGTACTACACAATTCCTAACCTTAGCATGTGAATCATACTGGTTATTGACAGAAGACCAGAAAGAAGAATAGATCTGACCTAACTAATTGCGGACGGATCAAAATGATTAATATACATTCTTCCGCTGCAGTCGGCACCGCTCTCTAGCGGAGATACAATTTAACCGCAAATAAAATCTCGCTGCATTCATATGTGCGGGTCACGGTACTGATGTTCAATGAGTATACCAAAAGAAGCTGAGTTCTCCGATGTCTGTATTGTCGGGATGGGATACGTTGGTTGTTCCCTTGCGACAGTTCTCGCTGAATCTGGGGTACAAATTCAGGGATTAGACATTGATGAACAGATTGTTGAGAGAATAAATCGTGGTGAATGTCCTATCCGGGAAGACGGGATAACCAACTTGTTTGAGACGTATGCCCAAGAGGGACGTATCACCGCCACGTCATCGTACGACGCCCTTGCAGATTGTTCGCGGATAATCGTCACTGTTGGGACACCGTTAGCAGAATCAGACCCTGATCTGTCTGCTGTGAAAGCTACCACGAAGGCAATCGCCCTCAACCTTAATTCGGACGATCTCCTGGTTTACCGGAGTACGCTGCCAGCAGGAGTGACGGAAGAGACGATTGTTCCTCTTCTTGAGACACATTCGACGTTACGGCCTGGAATTGATTACGCCCTTGCATTTTGTCCCGAACGGATGGCGGAAGGGAGTGCGTATAACGACCTCACGTCGCTTCCAGTAGTCGTTGGTGGTTACACGGACTCATGCATAGAGCGTGTTGAGGAGTTCTGGGAGGGTTTGGGCAACGAAACTGTCTCGGTATCTAGTCCGACAACGGCGGAACTAACCAAACTCGCCGACAACTGGTGGATTGACCTCAACATCGCGTTAGCGAACGAGATCGCGCTCTTAGCAGAAGAGTTGGGGGTTGATGCACTTGAAGTGATTCAGGCAGCAAACACTTTGCCGAAAGGCGATAATAATGTGAACATCCTTTATCCGGGTGCAGGCGTAGGGGGGAGTTGCCTTGTTAAAGACCCTTGGTTCATCGCAAAACTTGGAGAAAAGCACGGACTTGAGTTGCAGACTCCGCGTACCTCCCGTGCAATTAACGAGAAGATGCCAGACCATGTGGTTGATTTAGTAGCACAATCCGTTGCAGACACGAGCGGGGCATCTGTAGCCGTTCTCGGGTACGCGTTTAAAAAGGGGACAGACGATACGAGAAACACTCCAGCCAAAGCAATTGTTGAAGGTCTGCAGAAAGTCGACGTTGAGATCGAAATCTCAGATCCGTTCGTTACTTCCACAACTATCGAATCTGAGGTGGGAATCTCTCCCTCAAGGCTTCCGGAAGCACTGGAGGGTGCGGATGCAGTCGTGCTCGTCACAGGGCACGAGGAGTACCACTCTCTAACTCCAGAAGACCTCGTAAACTACGTCGGAAAAGACGAATTTATTGTCGTCGACGGTCGATTCGTTTTCGAACCCGACGACTTCGCGAATCTGTCTGCGTCTTACATCGGAGTGGGTCGGGGTGACACCGATGAGTGATCGTATCTTAGTGACCGGCGCTGCTGGGTTCGTGGGCACCCACGTTGTTGTGGAATTGATTAATCGGGGAGATGATACCATCGTTACGGCCACAGACATTCAAAATTCGCCACCAGACCGATACAGCCACCACCTCGGTGACCGTCTAAGATATCGCCAAGGCGATATAACAGATGAAGATTTTGTGAATGACTTACTCTCCGAGAACTTCGATTATATTTTCCACCTTGCCGCTGTCGTCGGTGTCAATGAGTACGTCGAAAATCCGTTATACCTCACTGATGTTAATATTATTGCTACGAGAAACATCCTTAATAGAATTCGTGATGAGGATGTGAGATTTGTTTTTGCGAGCACAAGCGAAGTGTACGGGAAGAATCCCGATGTCCCGTGGGATGAAGATAACGATCGGATACTCGGACCAGCGTCAATTGATAGGTGGAGCTACAGTACGAGTAAGGGAGCTTGCGAACATATGATACAAGGACTCATGTCGGCAGATACTCCGTTCTCCGCAACAATAATTCGCCCATTCAATCTGTATGGACCAGGGCAGCGACCCGCGTTCGTACTCCCTGCGTTCGTTGAGCAGATAGTCAACGGAGATGTCCCTATCGTGTACGACGAAGGAACACAGACGCGGTGTTTCACATATATCGATGACTTCGTCGAGGGACTGCTACGAGCGGCGACAAACGAGGCGGGCCGGAATCAAGTGTTCAACCTAGGTAACACTCGAGAAACGGAGATTGCAGAGCTCGCGAATCTCGTCCTTGAGATTGCGGGTCACTCTGGTAGGGAGCCAAAATATATAGATACGAATGAACTCTATGGAGACGCTTACGAGGATCTTGATCGTCGAGTCCCCGATGTGTCAAAAGCCGATCGACTGCTTGACTGGCAGGCAGAAACGTCACTAGAAACGGGTATAGAACGCGTTATTGAGTGGGGAAAAAAACACTACACATGAATGAAGAACAGCCGATTTCGTCGGACGATTACCGGGTCATCGCCGACAATGTCCCAATCGTGTCGGTCGATTTACTGGTCCATACCCAGGGGGGACTCCTCTTAGGGAAGCGTCAGAATGAACCGGCACGAGGGGAGTGGTTCGTTCCGGGGGGGACCGTCCTCAAGGGAGAAGATCGTCGCCAAGCAGTTCATCGTGTCGCCCAAGAGGAAATGGGCACGGATGTCACGATTGAACGTACCCTCGGCGTGTATGAACACTCGTACGATGCGGCTGAAAGCGATGGTGTTCATTCCAAGCAGTATTTAGCAACTGCATTCGTTGTTACTCCCAAGAGTCGTGATTTCACCCCTGACGAACAACACGTCGAATTTCGGGTTTTCGATGCCACGTTCCCAGCACTACACGACTACGTCTGGAGATATATAAACGACTTACGGGCTCTCGGATATAACTACTCATGACTGTTTTATTGCTTGGAGCGAGCGGCCTCCTCGGAAGCAATGTCGCACTTAGCCTCCACGAGCGTGGGTGGTCAACCGTCGGGACGTTTCACACGTCCCGCCCCGACCTTCCAGTCCGTTGTAAAAAATGCGATCTGACCGAACGCGGCGAATTTCGCACATTGGTGGAGGATTACGAACCAGACTTCGTAATCAATTGTGCAGCGCTCACCGACGTTGATGGCTGTGAGCGTCATCCGGAACGCGCTCAGAGCATCAATTCACAGGTTCCAGATCGTATCGCCCGGGTATGTGAGGAGTCTGAAACGGATTTAGTTCATTTTTCCACTGACTACGTGTTCGATGGTCAGAAGACCGAAAAATACGGGGAACAGGATAACCCAAATCCGATTCAAGTATATGGCCAAACAAAGCTTCAGGGGGAAAGTGCCATTAGGGGACGAATCTCTGATGCGCTAATTATTCGCCTTTCGTTCGTTCATGGGATCCATCGTTCGTCGGAAAAGTGGATTGGATTCCCTGCTTGGGTTTACTCTGAGTTACAGTCAGGGAACGCTCCAACTCTTGTTGAAGACCAGCACGTTACCCCGACCCGAGCGATACAGGCGGCCGACACAACACTGGACCTTATGAAACGTGACCAGAACGGTGTGTTCCATGTTGCCAACCGAGATTGTGTAACTCCATATGAAATTGGTCAGATCGTCATGACTGAGATGACGGCCGGAGGGAAAATAATCAAAGTATCTCGGGAAGCGCTAGATACGGTTGCCGCTCGACCGGCAAACTCCTGTCTTGATGTGCGGAAATTAGAACAAACACTCGGCCGAAAGCAGCCTGTACTTCGTGAGCAAACTGGTGATCTTCAGGACTATATTTGATATTTGCTAATGTTATCCAAGAAGTATTTACGCTCCTCTTCTGAGAGGTCGGTAAACTCAAGAATTTTATTACAATTGTAGCCCGGACATTTCAATATTCGTTTACTCTCAAGTTCGTTTGCTGCGACCACGGTACCACAGGACTCACAGGTATGGCTTATAATCTTCATTGTCACAGGAATAGGCAGGAATTCTCACCGACAACGAATCTGCGACCCTCCGGGAGCATGTCCTCTGCTCCCCCGATAATTGTACCACGGCCAATGAGACTATCGACGATTCTTTTCGATGTAGTAATATCTGAATCTCCCACAATTACGCTGCTCTCGATTCGGGCTTCTGCCACTTTACAAGACTCTCCGATAGAGGTGTATGGACCGATGTAACTACCATCCGCCACCGTTGTATCAGGCCCTATTGAAACCGGTCCTCGGACGACCGCCCCGGATTCGATTACCGACCCTTGTTTGAGTTCGACTCTCCCCGAAACGCTGGTCTCATCCTCAATTTCCCCCTCGATTCTGTGCTGAAGACTATCAAGGATGAGGCGGTTCGCCTCCAGAATATCCTCCGGTTTGCCTGTATCTTTCCACCATCCTTTGACGACATGGGAATCGACAGGTTCGTCACGATCCAATAATCCCTGAATCGCGTCAGTGATTTCCAATTCCCCTCGCCAAGAAAGTTCGAGTTCTTCGATGATTTCAAAGACGACTGGCGAGAACAGATAGATTCCAATCAATGCGAATTTGCTGGGCGGGTTATCCGGTTTTTCAACGGTTTCTTTGACATTGTTGTCCTGGTCGAGATTAGCGACACCGAACTCTTGGGGGTTGTCAACAGTTTGGAGCGCTATACCTGCTGTGTATCTGTTTTTTCTGAATCCCTCAACCAAGTCGTTAATCCCCTCTTTAAGTATATTGTCACCCAGGTAGACGACAAAGTCATCACCATCAACAAAGTCTTCGGCGACACCGACAGCGTGAGCAAGTCCAAGGGGGTTTCCCTGTATTATGTATGTTATTTTAACGCCGTAATCTGACCCGTCGCCAAGCAGTTGCTTTATTTCATCCCGACCTTTGTTACCCAGAACAATTCCAATGTCTGTGATACCTGCGGCTTTAAGATCTTTAATAGCGTATTCTATGACTGGTTTATTCGCAACCGGAATCAACTGTTTCGGCCCGGTATGAGTTATTGGCCGAAGGCGGGTGCCTGTGCCTCCCGATAATATAAGTCCCTTCATTGTTACTTGTGTGGAGACTCCTCCCAATCAAGTGGAATTTGGTCCGTATCATAGGGAAGCCGCTCTTCATCGGGATCCTCGTAGTCGTATAGATTCGTAGGGAAGTTTATCAGAGTAGCTCTCTCGTCACCTAGCGTCTTAAACCCATGCCAGCAGTCTCCGGGAACTCGGATGAGTTCCATATTCCCATTACCGATTATGAAAGTATTAAGTTCGCCTTGCGTAGGAGATTCATCCCGGTTATCGTAAATGCCAACTTTCACTTTTCCGTGGGGAACCACAAAATGATCTATTTGTCCCTCACAATGTCGATGCCAAGCTCTGATAATCCCGGGATAAGATTCCGAGACGTAGGACATTTCAGGACTGCCTTCATTTGCGTATATATCCCAATCGGAACGCCATATCTCAGCGAGAAACCCTCGCTCGTCTGCGTTTATTTGAACTTTTTTTGTCTCGACGTCGTGTATCATGCCAACGCTAACTCTTTCCGTACGTATTAGGTTTTATGAATAGCTCATAGATGCGAACTGCGAAGCTGCTATGTGGAACCGTCGTATTGTTGCATAGCATATACTAGTTACCTTCTAATCATCTGGTTCTTGATTAAGCATATGTGCCAACGATGGGGGTAAATCCTATGAGAACAACAGGTAACTTCGCACGGTGAACCCCGAATTATTTATTGTCTGGTCTCACAGAAAAAGTCCTGTTGATGCAAACCCGAGTCTCAGTCGTGATTACTACTTACAATCGACCTGAACTACTCCCGAGGGCTATTGAGAGTGTTCTAGAACAGACATTCACTGACTTAGAGTGTATAGTCGTAGATGATTGTTCACCCACACTCAAAGCCAAGGAAATTATAGGGTCGTATGATGACGACCGTTTGCAGTACACGCGACATACAGAAAACCAAGGTCTCTCCGCAGCCAGAAATACGGGTATTGATATGGCGCAGGGTGACTACGTGGCATTTCTTGACGACGACGATGAATGGTTACCGGGAAAATTAGAGAAACAGTACGAACTTTTTCAGCAACTGGATGACGAATATGCGCTGGTCTACTGCTGGATGGACTACCGACGAAACGGAGACAGCGAACTATTGTTTGAGTACCAACCCACTTATCGAGGAAATATATTTCCGCATACACTTGATCGTCAACCGATAGGGGCTGGGTCAACTTTGCTAATCAGGAAGCCAATAGCAAAGTTAATCCAGTTTGACGAATCGTTATCGCGTGGAATTGACGGGGATTTCGTTCGGAGATTGTGCCGAGAGTACAAAGTTGATTTTGTTCCTGATGCTCTTGTCAATTACTATGTCGACCATGGTAGAACACGGATTACACGGGACGATGAAGAAGGAATCCGAAATGCAATTGAAGGGAAACAGACAAAACTGCACAAGTTCGGAGACGAATTAAGTGACTATCCTGCTCAAAAAGCGAGAATCTATTCGAATCTGGGGAAGTGCTATGGTCAAGTTGGAGATAATGTAAATTGCGTTCATTATCATATAAAAGCAATAAAAACTCACCCTTGGGATATTACTTTGTATAAAAATATCTTTCGAACCGCACGTCAGCGTGTCTGTTAGTAAAAGAGGAAACGAATTTGAACGAACGCTCTTGTGACATAGATTGTTGGTGAGTCATAGGGCAGTTTTGAGGGTGGTTTTCAACGTCTCTTTTTTTTGGGCTTTGGTAGACACGATGACGAAGTCGGAACGCTTTGAGATAGGGTGTGAGTTTGTCCTTGGAGACTCCTCGATGGGGCGCGAGCCAGGATTGCGCCAGCTATCCGTGGCTCTCGCAGGTATTGACTTGCATGTCTCCAATAGCGTATTCACCATCGCCGTGAACGACATATTTGCGGTCAAGTACATCGTCTTCGTCGAGCGGATCCAACGCCCGAAAGCCATCGGTATAGACAGTCAACGACTCCTCTTTGCGGTTCGCAAGCAGGAGTCGAACCGTCGATTCATCGGAGGCTTTCGCTGGCAACACGTACCGGTCCCCTGGCCACGGTCAGCCAGGATAAACAAGGGTGGCTGTCCTGCTCGTACGTGCCCCGTCCGCGCGCGGATAGGCCACGCGAGCGCGACCGGGCGGTCGCGCTCGCGGCCTTTCTTCCCCTTTGACGTACAGTTCGTCGATTTCGACCGGCCCCTCGAGTTGTGGGCGAGGCGCGTCCATCGCTCGTAGGTAGCGCTGGACGCGCCGGTAAACCGTTTTCTGAAGACACCGAGTTCTACGTCTGCTGTCGAAAACTGGTGTTGAAGCGGATTTAGGTGTAGACGGCGAGAAACCACTTTCTGAGTTCGACCGCCGAGTGCTCGAAGACGGTGCCCGTCTGATCGTTGAACGTGCGGTCGTTATTCTTACAGCAGTATCGCTGGAACACCCGATAGCTGCCATACCGAATCACAGATTCGGCCCGGAAGCGTGGGCAATAGACGCCGTCACGCCAGCGAATCTGTGCCCGCAGATTCGCGGCGCGACGCTCCGAGACGAACGTCTTGAGTGGAAGCATGGTTTCGTCGGGTGGCGCGAACGCGACACCCTTGCCCCGCTACGACTTCTAGCTACTGCTGGGAGCTGACCAACAATCCTCTACTCATTAGCGTGAACGAAATAATGCTTGAATTCATCGAAAATTGTCTAAGTGACGATCATCGGTAACCAAGGGCTTCAAGGCGCTTGTAAACGTCCTCTTCATCATGATACGAGACCGAGTTATCACTCCCACCCTTTGGTCTCTTCTCCAGCAGATGATTTGACCGCTCCTCAGAGAGTCTCTTCAGTTTTTCAACCGTGTCTTTCTGCTCACTGAGTAGATTGGTCCGCTCCTCTGGATCCTGTTTAGTATCATAGAGTTCGATTGATGGTGCATGTTCAACTTCACAGTAGCGGCAGACAGTAGTTCCATCAACTAAGTATATCAGTTTCTTCTCATTCTTAAAGATCATCCGTCGCCTTTGTGTGTGTGCTTCTTCAGCCATCACGAACT
This sequence comes from Haloarcula halobia, assembly GCF_029338255.1. Taxonomy (NCBI): domain Archaea; kingdom Methanobacteriati; phylum Methanobacteriota; class Halobacteria; order Halobacteriales; family Haloarculaceae; genus Haloarcula; species Haloarcula halobia. The sequence continues at coordinate 43,111 of NZ_CP119788.1, read as the reverse complement.
CACGGTCAATTGATCCCTCGCCTTGGATGGCCGGGGTGAGGTCAAAGCCATCAGGTTCAATTTTTTCTTCTTCTACATCTGCAATGGATAGTACTGTCGGGGCGATGTCTGTTATTTGAACCAGATCGGCTACGGAGTCTATGCCTTTGTTTGGTGACCGGATAAGCATCGGTATTCGGATTGTGGAGTCGTAGAGTCCATGATGATCATAATAAATACCGTGTTCAGTTAGTGACTCTCCGTGGTCGGCCAAAAACACAAGGAGTGTATCCTCATATACTTCTTGGCTGTGTAGTTCTGAAATCAAATGGCCCAAGCGATCATCGGCAATAGCTACGCTCGCATCGTAGCTAGCGTCAATGATTGCGGTGCTGGGCGTTTCTTGATCAAAATAATATTTTTCTCGAATCTCCGGATAGTGTCCATTCAACACTCGACTGTGGAATTCAGCCGGAATTTCCCAACCAGTGTAGTTTCCCATGTCTACCTTATAGTCATATGTATTGAGATTTTCTGCAATGAGGTCTGGAGGTGCCGAGTATGGACCATGAGTGTCCATCAAATGAACAAAAGAGAAAAACGGTTCAGAACAATCTATCCACTCGCAAAAATTGTGTATGACTTGATCCTGTGACCGATGATAGGCATCTATCGTTGCATTAGACCCGACATCGCCCCGTTCCGGAAGGAAAGAAGAGACTGACTGATAAACATTCGAAATAGTACGTTTTACCAGGGGATGGACTGCTTCCAATGTATCCCCGATAGCAGATTTCGTTGATTTAGATTGTTCTCCGAACGCTTTTCGACTCTCCATTTCGGACGGATAACGGTCGAATCCATTTCGATGCCACCGCCCCAGTGGCCTTCCGAATTTTCCGGTACGATACCCATTCTCTGAGAGAATCTCTGGGAGCTGTCTGACGTTCTCAACGGATTGCTTCTCGCTTTCTGTGACTCGGCGCCCGTGATTAACCACCCCGTGACTTAGCGGATATCGACCCGTCTGAATGCTCGTCACTGCAGGATCAGTTGTATTTATTGTACTATATGCATTCGGGAAAATTGTTGCTTCGCCCGCAAGTGTGTCAATGTTCGGAGTTAAATCACGCCCTCCAAATGACCCGACCCGATCACGTCGGAGCGCATCGATGACGACAATGACGATATTCGGCTGCATACCTTTGATAAGCCTGTTGGCGGTTATAATAGCAGGGAATTTGCTCTGATTGCATAAGTTGGTGGATAGCTGTCCGTTTCACCGCTCTTGTAATTGAAACTATCTTCTGGAGATATTAAGGCTATAGGTGGAAAGGCCTGAAAGACTCAGCCGATTCAATTGAGAAATCGATATTATATTGTAACGCTCGGAAATATAGTTAATATCTAAACACCTTCATATCGACCTCGGTTGCACAAAGCCGACGAGGTTATTATCCCCGTGTTCATTCTTTGGTTCGTAGAGACGATCTCCGTTTCGCAACCATGTCCAACGATTCCAAAAATCTCTCTTGGCGGCGAAAGGTTCGAGCGTTTAAGGATGTCATCCGATTCCGCCCGTTTTATTTTGGGGGAATAATAATTGTCAGTACTATTTCAGCTGTGCTTGAGGGGTTTGGGCTCAGTTTTATTCTTCCGATTGTTGAAGTCGCTCAGGAAGATATTTCTGACCCCGAGTCCGCAGAAGGACTACTTGCGATCTTCCTGCAAATCTACGAGCTATTGAAGATCCCATTTACTCTTGAGTCACTTGTCGGCGGTGTAGCTATCATAATGATTCTCCGTTATAGCCTTAGTTTTGTCGTCGCCTGGTTGCAGGGTGTTCTAAGCGAACTACGTCCGGCACCTCCAAATTGAGACATTCGACAGGACAATAAACGCACGGATTTCGTACTTTGACCACGAAGGCTCGGATCAAATCCTCAACGCCATAGTGACACAAGCCGAAAATGGTGGCCGTGTGATCGGACACTCCCTCGAAGTCTTCAAACAGTCCATTCTTTCTCTGGTTTATCTCTCTATCGCACTATACCTTGCCCCGTTAGTCACAATCGGAACGCTCCTTATTTTGGGGAGCATCACAGTCTTCTTTCGGTTTTTCTTAGAGGGGGGGTACTCACTGGGTGACGCTATGGCTGAAGCGAAGGAGCGGATACAGACGCATGCACAAGCGGGTACACAGGGTATTCGCGATGTGAAACTGTTTGGACTATCTGACGAGATCTCGTCGCAATTTAATGAAGCCGTAAGAGAGGCAGAGGAGACTCGAATTCAACTAATTATGAACCGTGCGGCGATTAATAACTTCTATCAGCTGTTAACCGCACTCACAGTATTCATACTAATTTATATGCTCTCTCCTTTTCGTCCCTATCCCTGGGGGCGATGGGGGTTTATTTATTTGCGATGTTTCGCTTAGGGCCTCGTGTGAGCAGAATCAACAAAGAAGTGTATAATGCGGAGGGACAACTTCCGCACCTCATCCGTACTCAAGAGTTCGTCGCCGACTTGGAGTCAAATAGAGAAAAAGATAATTCCGAATATCATGTTCCAAATCAAATCGATTCGGTATCGTTTGAAAACGTCTGTTTCAGCTACAGCGAGGGTACTGAACAAATCACAGACATATCATTCAACGCTCAGCGGGGCGAGTTTATAGCATTTGTCGGTCCATCCGGGGCAGGAAAATCAACGATTCTCTCGCTACTTGCTTCGATGTATGAACCGGATTCGGGGAGAATAACAGCAAACGGAAGAAAAATTCAATCGTTTGACCTTGAGCAATGGCGGTCAAGTATTTCGGTCGTCAGACAAAACCCATATATTTTTAATAAAACATTACAGGAGAACATAACTATTGGCCGTAGAGATGCCACCAAAGAAGAAATTGATCGTGTCTGCGAGATTGCACAGGTGACTGAATTCCTTGAGGACTTACCAGAGGGCTACGGTACTCATCTCGGAGATGACGGGGTCAAATTATCCGGTGGTCAGCGACAGCGAGTCGCGCTTGCTCGCGCACTGCTGAAAGAAGCGGACTTAATAATACTCGATGAGGCAACCAGCGATCTTGACACGAACATCGAAGATCAAGTCCACAGCGCAATCGAGTCAATGGAGCGTGATGTGATACTGATCGTTGTGGCCCATCGTCTGTCAACGGTTAGAAACGCGGATGTAATATACGCCCTCGAGGACGGCCAGATCTCCGAACGAGGAAGCCACTCTGAACTACTGAACCAAGATGGAATGTACGCCGAATTGTACTCGGCAGAGCCGGGTTAGCTGTGTCTAATTGCGATTCAAATTCGGTAGTTCCCATCGAGTCAACCGATAGCCACGATTGACGAGGTTGGATTTTCAGAAAGCGTCTATATGGGTGTTGTGAAGTTTCTGTACCATCCAGACACAGTTCTTACGGCCTCTGACCTCGAAAACTTAGCGCTTGGTCTCCTCTCGGAGATTCCGATCCCCGGAGTCGAAGACTGCGCCTTCGACTCCGGAATCATCCACGACACCCTCCTTCACGCCGCTGTTGAGCAAGACTTCATCAAGGCGATCACTGACGCCACGCGCAACACCAATTCCGATGATTACACGCTCACACAGCTCCACACCATCGATCCAACTGAGCTGGAGAGATCGTCAACCGACTTCCCGCTGAACAGGCGACGATGATCCTTGGCCCTCTGCCGAGGATCATCTGCCTTGACTTCATCGACATCCATTACCACGGCTGTCCCTACTACGACCCGGCTGAACTCTGTCATACGACTCCCCGCGATGGCACCTCCCAGTGCCATCGCTACCTTGCTGCAATCACGCTCTGTCCCGCGAAACCGCTGATTGTTGCCGTCACACCCGTCCGCAGCGACGAGCCAACGAGTGACGCGGTCGATCGCGTCATCGACCGCTTCACGGCTCTCCCCTTCGAGGTAGACGCAGTCCTCGCCGATCGAGGCTTTGCGAACGCTGCCTCAATCCAGCGGTTGCAGACGACCTCTCCAGTGATTCTACCGGTCATTCGGCGTGGGAAACGTCTTGCCGAGAAACTGGAGACGAGAGTGTCCTACTGGACAGAGTATGTGATGTACGCGGGAAGCGAACCTCCCGTTCGCTTCCCGCTGGCGGTCTGTGTCTTCTACCAGCAAGAGAAGCGCGGGAAACACCTCGTGCGGGCGTACGCGGCGTGCGAGCAGGGTGCTCGCACGCCAAAGGAAGTCGAACGTCTCTACCGGAAGCGTTCAGCGATTGAGACGAGCTCCGAACGATGCAGGAGGCCCGAGCGCGAACAACCACGCCTGACCCGGTCTGGTTCCGGTTCAAGGTCTTCCGTCGGTGGATCGCTCACTCGCTTGACGAACGTTTCGGGCGGCTCTGGGAGGCACCAACGAACGGTGTTGGGATTCCGTCAACATACCCAGAGCTGGATGCGGGCTAACGACGCCCGCATCCAGCGCACGCCACGTCCGTGAGCGAGAGCCTCGCCTGCATTATGGCAAACGGCAGTCTCACGGATGTGAGACTGACCTCACCAACAAATGCACGAGCGTGAGCGGACGTTCTCAGCCGTCACAGGCTCTCAGATTCAGTCATTGCTCGGGAACGATGGAAACGACCGAAATTAGTAGAGCTAGCTACAAAGGCATCCCCAACACATTGATATAGTTCCGAGCGAAATCAGCGGTACCAGAATGGGTATTAAGAGTGTGTTCGTTCGCCACTTCCAGTGGCTATACTACGGTCTATATAATACGGTATTCGTCGCCAAAGATCTTCGTTATCTATTTTCTTGTTGGTCATCGAAACGTTTGCCACGATCAACATCATTTCCACATCCGATAGGTATCGTAATCGGAACAGGGAGCCCAATTGGGGAAAATTGCACGATACTCCAGAATGTTACTATTGGAGTGAAGAATCCATCAGATACGCAATCACCAAAAATCGGAGATCGAGTTTTTATTGGCAGTGGAGCAGTTATCCTCGGTGATATTGAAATCGGAGATGGGGTAGTAATCGGGGCTAACTCGGTAGTATTGTCTGATGTTCCTGAGGGGGTGGTAATCGCCGGATCCCCAGCAGAAGTCGTGAGCAAGCAATAGTGAAGTCCTTAGTGGCTTGAATCCCTACTCCGCTCCCTCAGCCTTGGCATTCTCTGCTAGTTCCAACTCCAAAGGGTGGATGCGCCCTGTAGCCGAAAATATAATTATTATTCAATTATCATCTGGCTGCGAATCTTGTTACATGCACTAGTTGGCGACGAAGCGGAGCCAGAGCGATCGGTTGACGGCTCATCCGTCAATTAGTCCCGTAACAGATCACAAACAGTCACAGTGAAAGTTCAGTCATGTCTACGATGCTGAATTCGTTTGCAATCGCCTTATAACAATTTTGGAGGGATGAATAGCTTATTTCGTCGTTGAGTCGTTCAGAATTAAAACCTAATTGGAATTTTTGATTGTTTAGGTGGGATTGCAGGATAACTCCGGTTGCCCCATCAATTACTGCTTTCGCCCGGTTGTGGAGATATTTGTGCTCGGATTCCTGATACTGATTAAAATTAACGTCTTCATTTGCAAGCAATTTTCCGTAGCCATAATATTCTGCAAATACTCGCCTTTTGCCGAGATCGTTTACGTTTAGTCCATTCGTCAGAAACCCATACAAATCCCGAAGCGCTACGTTATTTGATTCAGTTTGAGCTGGAACGCCGGGTTCGTGAATAATAATCGGGACACGGAGTAGCTTTTCCCAAATACCACACTGGTGGCCCTGCATACCGTGTTCCCCAATAAGTTCCCCATGGTCGCTAATGAGAATGAAAATAGTGTCCTGTTTGTTGGTCTGAATCCATTCCCAAAGTAGCTTCAGTTGAGAATCGAGATACCGGATTGAAGAGTCATACAGAGCGCGCGCTGCTCTGATTGTATCATCGTCTTTCTCTTCCCACCGAAAACTCTTTCTATTCCTACCGATCCGGTAGCCGTCAGCCAGTTTTCGTTTAGCCTTGACTGGATCAGATACGAATTCAGTAGCAAATTCATCTGGCGGGTCGTACGGCATATGTGTCTCCATAAAATTCAGGTAAAGGAAGAACGGATTATCGGTTTGTTGCATCCATTGTTTAGCCCTCTTGATGGTTACTCTAGCACCCGCGTCGGGGAAAGGCGACAAGGGATTTTTCCCTAATTTTAGCCTGGTTGCTTTTTCAAGGGAAATGAAGTCACGTTTCCACCACGCTTCTCTGACCAGCGTTTTTATTTGTTCAGATGGAGACGGCTGACCATCAGATTTGAAGAGGGCCTGAAGTGCAGGATAGCCGACAAACTTCTCAAAATCTTCGATCTCGGTATGTTTGTCCCATCCGGTAAAACCAAACTCCGGAGTGATGAAGGAGTTGTTTGTGATACCCATAGTCTCGTATCCTTGGTGTTGCAATTGCGTAAGGAGGTCACATCCAGTCAGGTACATTGTTTCGGTGGTGAAATTATGTTCATGTGGCAAATTGCCCGTGAAAATGGAGGCATGGGACGGACCAGTAAACGGCGCATTCGCGTAACCCGAATCCGCAACCCAGCTCTTTTTTATAAGTTCTGAGATGAATGGTGCAGTCTCACGATTATAGCCGTAGTATGGAAGGTGGAATGCCGACATCGTGTCAGCCACAGCGAGTACAATATTCTTCCTAGTCATTGATTAAGCAAATAGAGAGACCATCAAAAGCAGTTCGAATTATAAGTTTCGAGTAAAGAGTATCAGTCATGGGAGAAAGAGTCGAAGTAGAGGAAGCCGTTTATACTGTTCTAGCAGAACGTGCGGGACAAAAAGACATGCCGACCGGTGAATATATCAACCAGCTTCTCTCGGAGATCGCGGAGAAAGTAAAACCAATCGTTCAACGTGAGCGGGTCGAAATTGACTCAGAACCAGACATCGAGGAACGCCTTCGGGACCTCGGATATCTCTAAGCTTAGATGTAGGCGCGTATAGTCGCTAGATGTCCGTTCTATCGGTAAAGATCAAGTAGTATCGCCGCAGTTCACGCAGCAAGCGCTATAATAGGGCCCTCATAGCGGTTGGCAGGAATCAGTTGGGAACGATAGATCAGGCGACTGGAAGCTACTGTCGATATCGGACATAAGCAACCGGAGCTATCGCTCTCGGACAGTCTCGCTTCGCCGAAGCGAGGCGGTCAACCGATGACATCTCCGTACTCTGGCGGCAATCCCACGCCGTTCGTCCGGTACTCCTTCCGCCATCCGAGTTCGTCGTCCAGTTGCTGTTGGATCCCTTGGAGGAACCCATCACGGAACGGGTGTCTGTCCCCAGATTCAAATATATTTGAGTTTGGTGTTTCAACAGTCAGGCGTAATTATGCCGGCACAGACTCCTGGAATTAGAATCCAATGAAATGAAAAAGCACAATACAGGAAATCGTCAACATCACGAGTAGATGGTGGATCCTGTTGTTCTTCTCACCGTGGACTCACTCACTGCCGGACACATGGGCTGTCTCGGATACGACCGGAACACCACACCTCGATTGGACGAACTCCGCCGCCGGGGTACTTTGTACACGAACGCCGTCGCCCAGAGTTCCCATACACGGGAGTCGATGCCGTCGTTGTTCTTCTCACAATATCCATCCCAGCTCCCGATATTGGTCCAGTACCGGACGATCGCGAAACTATCGCTACGGTTCTATCTGACAGCGGATTTACGACTGCTGGGTTCCACTCGAATCCGTATCTATCCCGTGCATACGAGTTCGATAAGGGATTCGACGTGTTCGACGATTCTCTGTCACTCGCACAGAATCGTCTTGTGACGTTCTTCCATCGCGTCGTGAATCATTTTCGGACCGAACCGTATACTCGTGCTGGTGACCTGAACGAACGGGCACTTGAATGGCTCGACTCGGAACCGAACCGTCCCCGATTCTGTTGGGTCCATTATATGGACCCACACGGTCCGTATCAGCCTCCGGCATCGTTCCAATCACACTTCACAGACAAATCTATCGGGAAGCGGTCAGCCAAACGGCTTTGGCGACAGATGGTCGACAACCCCTCGTCACTCAACGCAGAAGATCGCGAACTGCTGGTCGACCTCTACGACGCCGAGATACGGTATACGGACGCGATGATTGGCGAGTTTATTGACGGACTCGCAGACCGCGGGTTGCTGTCAGACGCGCTCGTCATCGTCGCCGCCGACCACGGCGAGGCATTCGGTCAACACGATGTTTACGGCCATCCCCGCCACCCTTATGAAGAATTGATTCACGTACCACTATTCGTGCTTGGCGGTGGATATCCAGCGGACCAGCGAGTGGACCAGCCGGTTGAGAACCTTGACATCGGCCCAACGATACTGAACTGTTCGGGCTGTTCGGTTCCGCCGACCTTTTCTGGTGAAGCGCTCCCGAGAGAGAGTAGCGAGTACACCGATGTAGCACCCGTCGGTATCGCGGAGTGTCGCGGGGAGAACGATGCTAGGGACACACGGCGGGTCGCCGCTCGGTCAGCCAGATACAATTATCGGATCGAACTGGACGACGAAGACCATGTACAGACGAGCGGACTCTACGACCGGCAGTCGGACGACCCGAAAAGGGATGTAAGCGACGACGCACCGGACGTTCGTGCGCACTTCGATGACCAGATCAGAGAGCACAACGACTCAATTCAAAACGCCCGAGTAACAGCCGGCGAAGAAATCGAGAGTGAGCTGTCTCACAACGGCTTCGTGACCTGGGCTACAAGTGAGTCCCGACGCATGACGGGATCTAGTGCGGAACGGCCCAGAATCCTCCAAGTCAATAAGTTCTACTCGCCTCATATCGGTGGGGTTGAACAGACAGTCAAAGCGACCGCCGAGGGTTTATTCGAGCACGGATACGATGTACGGGTGCTGGCCGCCCAGTCGCAAGGGCGAGGCCAAGAGGACAGGGTAAATGGCATTTCGGTCTGTCGGACCACGAGTCTCGGCACGTTTCGCTCGGTCCCGCTCGCTCCCACGTTTCCGGTTCGTTTTAGGCAGGAGGCGACGGTTGCAGACCTGATTCACCACCACGTCCCAAACCCGATCGGCGTCATCTCTCACCTACTCGCGGCACCGCGGGACGTTCCAACGGTCGTCACGTATCATAGCGATATCGTCCGGCAAGCACTGGAACTCAAACTGTACGCTCCGCTTCTACACACGTTTCTGGATCGTGTCGACTGTATCTTCGCGACCTCCCCAAATATGATTGGTAACTCCGAGTTCCTCAAGCAATATGAACACAAGTGTAGGGTGGTTCCCTTGTCTATTGAGACGTCGAAGTTCGGTCAGTACGAGGGGGCGAGTTATGACCTCCCAGGCAAACCAGGCAAGCGGGTGCTATTCGTCGGGCGCCTCAACTACTACAAGGGAACCGAGTATCTCATCGACGCCATGCGCGATATTGACGCGACACTCTTGATCATCGGTGACGGCGAACGCCGGGACGAACTCGAAGCACGTGTCCGAGACCACGGGCTGACCGACCGCGTTACGTTTCTGGGCCACGTCTCTGAGGAAAGCTCCACTACTGTTACAACACGGCTGACGTCTTCGCCCTCCCGTCGGTTGAAGCAAGTGAAGCGTTCGGAATCGTACAGTTGGAGGCGATGGCGTACGGGATGCCGGTCGTCAATACGAGTCTTCCGACAGGCGTGCCGTGGGTCAGCCAGGACGGCAAAACGGGAATAACCGTGCCGCCACGGAACTCGTCGGCCCAGCGAAGGCACTGGATCGACTCCTCTCTGACCCCGAATACCGTGCGGAGCTTGGGGCGAACGCTGCGACACGTGTGAAAACAATGTTCGACCGCGAGACGAGAATCGACACTATTGCCGCCGCGTATGAAAATATTCTTGCCGCATCCCCGACCGAATAATGCTGTTTACCGATGCCAGTAGACGTTTAAGCCAGCACCGACGCCAATCAGTCCTGGAACTTTGTTAGCGTCGGCTATTCGATAGTAAGAACAATATCAAGCGGATAAATACGTATTGCTACTGGTATGAACGTTGAATCTGAACTCTCGGAGCGGCCGGTTTTCGTTACAGGTGCAGATGGGTTCGTCGGCTCTCATCTGACCGATACCCTCGTTGAACACGGTGCCGACGTCCACGTTTTCGTTCGGGCCACTTCCAGTGGCGAGCTCAACAATATCCGCCATCTGATGGATGATATTACCGTCCACCGTGGTGACCTCAGGGACAAAACCTCCGTCCACCATGCTCTCTCGACGTTTACCGACCACACCGAAACGCTTGTGTTTCACCTCGGGGCACAGGCCCACGTTGGCGAGTCGTGGGACCGCCCCTACGAGACTGTCGACACCAACGTCACTGGAACACTCAATCTCCTCCAGACCATTGTCGACCTTGACCTCGACATCGCGAAGTTCGACACCGCAGGCACGAGCGAGGAATACGGGAACGTCAAAGAGGAGATGACTGAGAAACATGACTACGAAGACGACGGCCGCGTCCTCCTCAGCGAGCGGTCGCCGGTCAACCCCACGAGCATCTACGCCACGTCGAAACTCGCCGCTGACTTCCTCACGATGAACTACAACGACGCGTACGGATTGCCGGCGGTCACGACGCGGATGTTCAACAACTACGGCCCCAGACAGAACCCTCGCTACATCACGGGTACAATCATCACGCAGGCGCTGAGCGGGACATCGTCGAACTTGGGAACCTCCAGCCAAAGCGGGACATGTGTTACGTCAGCGACGGTGTTCGTGGGCATCTCCACGTCGCACTCGGTGGTAACCCTGGTGAGCAGTACGTCTACGGCTACGGTGAGAACATCTCAATGCGTGAGTGGACCGAGACCATCCTCGACGTAGGCAACGAACACGATTACTGGGAACGTCCAGACATCGTCCAGGACGAGGACCGGTATCGCCCCGGTGACAGTGACGTCGAAGAGTTGCTGGTCGGCTACGAGAAACTCCACGAGAAAACCGGCTGGGAGCCGCAAGTCTCCTGGCGTGAGGGCATTCGAGAGACCATTGACTGGTACGCGAACAACAAACCGTCGTGGTACGGTCGGGTGGACTGGCGATGATCCACGACTTCTGGGACGGCCGGTCAGTGATGGTGACTGGTGGCAGTGGCTTTCTTGGCAGCCACCTAGTGGAGGAACTGCGCACGCGCTCCGACGATGTTGATGTATTCATCCCCCGAAGCGACGAGTACGACCTCCGTGAGCGGGCTGCAATTCGCCAGGCATTCGTCAAATCCGGAGCTGACACTGTTATTCATCTCGCGGCAACCGTTGGCGGCATCGGCGCGAACCGAAAGAATCCAGGACGTTACTTCTACGACAATGCCGTTATGGGTATCGAACTCATGGAGATGGCCCGGCAGTTCGACGTCGAGAAATTTACCATCTTAGGAACGATCTGTTCGTATCCGAATCACACGGAGGTGCCATTTTCTGAGGAGGATCTCTTCGACGGCTATCCGGAGGAAACCAACGCTCCCTACGGCATCGCAAAGAAGGCCCTGCTCACTCAGTCGAAGGCCTACCGGAAGCAGTACGACTTTAATAGTATCTATCTAATGCCGGTGAACCTATACGGGCCTCGTGACGATTTCGACCTCGAATCTGCCCACGTTATCCCAGCTATTATCCGCAAGTGCATAGAGGCCCGAGATCGCGGCGACGATTCAATCACCGCCTGGGGATCCGGTGAGCCGACGCGTGAGTTCCTCTACGTGACTGACGCCGCACGTGGCATCCTCAACGCAACCGAAGAACTTGACCGGAGCGAACCGGTCAACCTCGGGAGTGGTGCGGAAGTCAGTATCCGTGATCTCGTCGAGACCATCGCGGAGCTGACGGATTTCGAGGGTGACATCGAGTGGGATACCTCGAAACCGGACGGACAGCCTCGACGGAAACTGGACATCAGTCGCGCCAAGGAGTATTTCGACTGGGATGCCAAGATCGATTTCGAAGAGGGTCTCCAAGAGACAATTAACTGGTACGAGTCTGTCCGAGATCAACATCCAGCCGGAGGTGTACAACTCAATGGGTAACTCTGGCAACGGCGACAAACCCCCTGGTAATCCAGGCTACATTCCACCAGAGGACTGGTAGACTGTTGTCTGCTCGGTTCCAATGGTCTCAGTTTGGTCGTCCTGGCCGACGATGCCGTGGTGCTGACGAAGCGGACTTACGAGCCAGCCACTGGCGAGTGGTCTGTCTCAGGTGACTGGGTCAAAAGAGAGCGGTTCCGAGGGACCATCCATCAGATTGTAGGCGCCGATGTTACTATTGAGCCCTCTTTGGGCGCCTACGATCACCCCGATATAATGTCGGAATGGGCGATACTAGCGGGATAAACTACGTCCCCAATGGTTTGCGTCTGAACTCAAGGAGGTTCGAAGATCGACGAAAGAACTCAATTTTGAGCAATTTAGAGCCGTTTGTGTTTGAATAGGTGAGCGATATCGGTTCGGCGTTAGCGAGCAGATCACCTCACTTTATTCGGATTATACGGTGCTACTGAGTCTCTCCATTTCGAAGCTTTCGAGGGGTCCAATCCTCCGACTTATCGAGTCTGGACGGCTCAATATTGGGCTTATTTCCTGATCCTGCGTTCGGCTCTTCTACCCATCTACTCCAAAATAGAAGGCTATTCAAAAATATATTAAATATATAAAATAGAATGCTATTCAAACTATTTACCATAGAATTAAGCCGAGAGGGGAGATATTGGTGAATAGTATGAGTGGGCCAAATAGCGTGAATAGAATAGATACTACAAAAAGCCCAAATGTCCCATACAACTCGGTACGTACCGACGGGAACAACCGTGCTGTTTCGGTCTGTATGCTGAAGGGGGGCGTGGGCAAATCAACGGTTGCAGTCAATTTGGCACGCCAGTTGGCTGCACAAGCCCACAATGTTCTCCTCATCGACCTCGACCCGAACGGCCACGCGTCCGTCGGTTTAGGGTTTGACGATCAATATCACAACACGGAGGAGACAATCGGCGACGTCTTCTTCCATGATGCCGACCCAACTTCTGTCGTCTATGATACCGGCTACGAGTTCGATATCCTTCCTTCGAGTGAAGACTTAGAACAGGTAGAGCGGGAGATCGTCGTTGGTGACGTGTTCCAACCCTCTGCGCTGCTCAAGCGGGAAGTCGTCGATCCACTTCTCGGGGACACATACGATTACATCGTCACAGATTCGCCGGCCTACCGGTCCCGACTCACAGATAACGCGCTGGTCGCGACGGCGAACCTGGTCCTTCCCCTCGCACCCGGTAACGAGGCGATGGCCGGTCTTGAACGAACCATCGAACGACAGATTTCACCACTCCGTCAGCATATGGACGTCGACGTCCTTGCGCTGGTTCCGAATATGCTGAGCGGTCGTATCGACCAGCAGACCCAAGATCGGCAGCTGCTCGAACGGCTCAACTCCCATGATAGCCTCCAAGACCGCATCCCAAATTTCGCACGAATCACGGACTGGGAGGCCGTCGACGCCGGCGACCTCAAACCCTCACCAGGCATTCGGGACCGTACTAGCATTACGAAGGCCTACGGAGAGCGCAAACCACTTCTGGACTACGATCCAGACTGTGACCAGTTGAAGTGTTTCGACGAATTAGCACACATTGTCAAGGCAGGGAAGGTGGTCCGCCATGACTGAGGATGATCCGTTCGCCGATCTTGGAGAGACGCTAGAGGATTCACCGGACGACGAACCACAGGACATGGATGAGGCACCTGAATCAGGGACAACCGAGGAAACGGCTTCTAAGGAACCGGTCGAACGACGGGATCCGATGACCGATACTGCGTTTAGCTACGAAGCCGCCAAACAGCGTCCCTTCTACGCCCGGAAGACAACGATAGAGGACTTCGATTCCTGGCTGAAGTACGAACTGGAACGCGAGCTCAACCAGCAGGGCTACCAGAACATCGTAGTCCGGGAGATGACCGATGCCCTCTTGCGGACAGTCGTGGAAGAAGACCTAGTGGAAGAAGTGAGTGAACGGTTCGAACAAGCTCGAAAATCTGCTTCTCCAGAATCGAATAGATAGTAAGCTATTCTAAAATAGATATCTATTTCAGAATCGTCTAAACATCGGGCCCAAAGTGGCTGGATTCTCCGCTTTGTATGGCGAGCTAAGTCAAGACCTCAGATTAGTGGCGCTGCGAATGACAGAACCCGTGCACGGGATTGTGATCGGTGAAGTGACCGGTGGGGGACAAGTTGTCCCCCGATGTGACAAACCGGTCAGATCCGGTTGCGGCTGCTGATGACAGCCGCGACCGACAATCAGTCGACGAGCATCGAGAAAATATCGATCCGCTCTCGATCGGGAAACTACCGTTGACAGAGCAGGCCGCGGTGGTCGTCGACGAGACGACCGTCGCGGCCGACCTCGTCACCCAACTCGAGTACGACCGCTACACCCACGAAGATCCCGTCCCCGACTGGCGTCCCGCCAAGCCGTTCGCGGCGATGGTTGGGGCACTCCTCTTGCAGGAGTTGGAAGACGCGTCCGATGGCTGGCTCCATCGGACGCTCGATGCTGACCCCGAACTTGCCGCTAATCTGGGCTTCGAACCAGACAATCCCCCCTCACGGAGTGCGATCTCACGCGCCTGGAGCGGACGGCTTGCCGAACTGCGCTCGACGATCGAGACGAGTGCTCGTCAGATCCAGCAGTTGGCCGCTGAGCGCGGTAGTCCAATCGGAGCACCGTACGAAACCAACGCTTCGGAGGAGCCGACAGGCTCCTCGAAGCGCACCGTCAATCGTCTCCTTCGCCGGAAAACCAGGGACCTGCTGGACGAACTCCAGACAGTCGTGTTACCTGCATTCGAGCTCGATCGGCCCGACGATCTAGTCTACGATGACGAAGAACTGCTAACCCTGGAGGCCTGTCTCGGAGTGACAGGCACCGCCGCCAACGGCGGTGCCGAGACCTATGGTGATTTCGTCAACCCAGATCCGGCTCTCGACGACCCCTTCTACGAGGACGGACCGAGTGGCGAAACACTGCTGGAGGCGATCAAAGACCTTTCTCCGACGGACATCGCTGAGATGGTCAACCAGGGCGCGGCCCGCGTCTTGACGCGGGCCAAGCCCCGTCTGGAGTTCGAGACACCGGTCATGCTGTCAATCGACATCACCTACGTCGCCTTCTACGGAGAGCGCGAGGAACTCGTTCGTGTGCAGGGTGCTCCTGAGGACAAATCCTACGACTGGTGCTACAAGTTTGCGACCGCGAACGTTGTCGGGGACAACGTTCACTTCGCGGCCGGAATGCTCCCAGTCGGCCACGCTGACTACCACGATTCCGATGCGTACCCTGGCAAAGACAAGAGTTACCGAGTCGGCGACGTCGTTCGCCGACTCGTCGATCACGTCAACGATGTCTGTCGGATCCGTATATGACGGCTGTACGCCGATCGTGAGTTCTACGCGACCGACGTATTCTCGACGTTGGAACAGCGAGATCTTCTACGTAATCCCGGCACGGCGCGATGACCGCGTCAAGCGGTTCATCGCGCGCATGAACGAGGACGTAGACGGCAACAAGCAGGTGACAGTCAAACACGACCACGCTGTATACGGGCCGGTGAAACACGGTGGGACGAAGAGTAGCACCGAGACAACGCTCGTCGGTCTCCCGCCAGACGAGGACCGCGAAGAGCCGCAGGTGTTTGCGACCAATCTCGACGTCAACGACGAGATTGGTCTCGATCGGCGGTGGGCGAAGAAACAGATCAACCGCTACAGCCGTCGAGGTGGCATCGAAACCGCCTACAGCAAGATCAAGGAGTTCGCACCGTGGACCACCTCGACGAACTTCTCGATTCGGCTGTTTCACTTCGGATTCGCGGTACTGTTATACGATCTGTGGTTGCTGGTGGACTTTTTGGTCCAGACATTGATCGATGTCGTGGAGTTTCGCACGAAACCGCGGGTGACGGCCCCGCGGTTTCGTGCATTCCTTCGCCGGGAGGTGAGCGCATTGCTGTAAATCCCGGTCCGTGGCAGCCCTTCGTGAGAGGCATCACTGTCAAAGTCGACTGATTTGCCCGGTCTCTCCTGTCCGACCGCTACTCACCACCGCTGAGTAGCGGTCGTAACTTCTTGATCAGCTGGTACACTGGCCCGACTTCCACCGAGAGAGGTGGTTCTCGTGCACGGATTCGGCGGCATTCGCAGCGCCACAGATTAGCATTGATATAGCAATATATAGTTTACACACAAGGATATCTCGTTTCTAGAAGTTAATACGCCAGAATTCGGCACTTCGAGTGAATACGCGTATGGTCATGATTAGTCGAGTAATCACAACCAGTTTGGAGTACCCCGCCGCTGTCGGGTAAGCACGAATGCCGCAATCGACTCAGAACGGCGCTTCCCCAGGGTAAAGCCGCTGGAAGCGTCTTCCGGTTTCGAATCTCGGAATGATCTCGAGGTCCGCTTCCTCGACGGAAGTCTTATTATGAATTACCCATAATTCGTAATAGAGATGGCGAAATCACCGTCCCGGTCGGGCCGACCACCGATTCAGCAGCTTCAGACGGTCGTCGACCTCCTCGAAACGCCGACACTCGCTCGGTTGTACGCCTACATCTTGCAACACGGCCCAGTGACTGTTTCCGGGATGGTCACCGAACTCGGCATCCCACAGGGGACCGCTTACGACTACGTTCAAAATCTCGAAACCGCTGGCTTAGTGGAGAAAGCCCGTGAGCAGCGCCCGTACGAATACGATGCCGAGTCGATTGCACTCACGCTCTCGACGGACGGCGAAACGCAAACGATTACGCCAGGACTAATCGCAGCCGTTGCTCGCCGCGAAGAGGACGAAGACATCGATGTCTACATCGAGCGCCATGGCCTCGACGGTCTCGCCGTCGCGCTTGAATACGCTTACGAGTTCGTTGACGGAACGGTCAACCATCGGATTGCGGCCCGGGAACTCGATCTCTCACCGCTGGAAGCAGAGATTATTCTCCAAGCGCTGGAGCCGGTTGCGACCGAGTACGCCGACGCGGCTGCATGACAACCGTCTACATCGCCGATACCGGCGTCTTTGTACGGTGTGGCGGCTCGGACAAGGACAAGTTTCAACGACTTCGTCGGGCACTTCGACAAGCAGGTGTCTCGTTGCGTGTCCCGCAGCGCGTCTACGAAGAGCTTGGGGGCGATCCGGCAGCAGACGAGTATCCCTCAGGGAATATTCCCTATCCCGATGGATTCGAGGAGGGATGGATTGTCGTCGCCAACGAACTCGACTACACCAATCCACTCGTTTCGACGGTGATGGACAAGGCACGTCGTTTCATCGCCAACGAAACCGACCGCGACGAAGACGTCATCGAGAAAGCTGACACGGCGCTCGTTGGACTTGCGGCCCAGGTCCTCGACACAGAGGTGGCCGACCACGTTGTTCTCTTGACGACCGACAAACCGGCGGGGCAGGCGGCAGAAACGCTCCTTTCACAGCACGGCTTCAGTGACTGTCTCGAATTTCGGTACGTCAGCGTCGCGTATCTCGAAACGCTCACAGCCGACGAATTCCGGTGACCACCTCCTGTAATCCGATATAGAGCGAAAGACCTCAATCTATATCGAGATACAGCGTGAACGGTAACGTATGACCGAAGACGAATCGAACTCCAGGGATCTGATGGAGCGCCAGACCACGGGTGAAGACCGGGTGAGGATGACCGCCCGGCAGCTGTCGGAGCCGCGGACAGCCAACTGGATCGCCTCCGAAGCGGGCTGGTCACACGAGCCGACCAAGCGTGTCCTCGAACGGCTCGTCGATGATGGCATCCTCCATTGTGACGAAAGCGGTACTCATACGACGTACTACCCAGATTACCGACGCCAAGCGATGCAAGAGGCGATGCGGCTTCGAGACAGCGGACACACTGTTGAGGAACTCACGGACCGTCTCGCCGATATGAAGGCGCAGATTCGCGATTGGGAGGGTGAATTTGACGTCGAGTCGCCAAACCACCTTCGCGGAACGCTCGCCGAAGAGTCTCTCGACGCCGACGAAGAAAGCCGTCGCCGTGAGATTGCACGCGAGTGGGAACACCTCCAACGGCGCATCGAAATCGTCGGCTTCGCCATCCGTGAATGGGATTTCCTCACTCCGACAACAGAGCCCGCTGAGGCCAGCAGCTGACGGATGTCGGTCCCGCGTCCAGGTAGTGACCCAAACGCAAACCTCTGTGCCCAGATGAAGCGAGACGTCCTCGGCCGTGTGCCACAGATTACGGCGGTCGAGTTCGTTCCTGATGATATCGAGGCCAAGCAGCTGCAGGCACGGTTTGATCCAGCCCGTCTCGATCCTTCGACAGGGCCTGAATCGCCGGAACTGTCCATCAAGTGGTATCGACAGGAGCCACACGATTGGTTCCGGGTCAACTACACCAACCCAAACACGGGTTTTCACGCTGGCTGGCACCAAGACGAGGACCATCCCAATCTCGGGAGGACGCATTTCCAGTACTCCGCCGTCGACGACGAGGACCGATGGGGTATCACGTTTGAACACGAGACTCCTTCGCTGATCCTTTGGGAGATTGTCGAAGCACTCCTCGAGGATGTCCGTCCGAATATACAGTGCGCGAACGAGGACTCATGATACCGAAAGAACGCGAGAATCAGTCACTTACGAGTTCCTTCGAGCGCTATCTGCATGATAAGGGGAAAGGCCGCGGTGGCGACGGCGGGAACTATCGACGAAACGCCGCTCGCGAGCTGAGCGGTTCGCCGAGTGGGCCGCCGGCGACCGGGGTGACAACGACTGGACCGGGATCGTCCCCAGCAATCTTGACCGCGACCCCACCTTCGAGGATCTCGACGAGCGTGTCTTCCGGGAATACGCTCGACACCTCGCCGGAGATCGGGGACTCAAACAGACCTCGGTTCAGACCTACAACGCGTATATCTCAGCGTGCTTTGGCTGATTCTGCCTGCTGTCGTGCACCAATCGATTCCCCACGACCATGATATCGGGACCTGTGATGCACGGCCGACTGAGTATGCCTACAGCTGTACGTCAGCGCTGAGTCCACATTCGATTCGCCGTGGATCAATCACGTACCATTTGCAGTCCGGTACGCCTGAGCGTGTTGTCAGTGATTGTATGAATGTCGTGGACCGTCATTACGATCAACAGACAGAGCGTGAGAAGGTGGAACAGCAGCGTCCCTATCTGCCTGAGGAATCGGTCTACATCCCTCACCCTGACCACGCGTCTCTAACTGACTGTGAACGGTCTTCCTTACGCTGACGTTTGGTTCGTGGGTCGTAGTGCTTCCTAATGATTTTCGTCGACTGATCGAATCGATTCGATACCCAGTTGCTCACCGATAACAGATCGATGTTTGAGGTACTCAACGAGTGCTGTCTCGTGGTCCCACCCGTGGAGTTCTTTCAGCACGAACAGGCGAAAGAGCGTGTTCATCTCGTAGCGTGTCGAATTCGCGTAGCGATCGTGAGGATCGAATCGAAAGTAGGCCAGCGGAACCGTACAGACGGACAGCTCAACGGGGGTATGGGCGTCGTGATCGAACCACGCTTCCGACACAGTACGAAGGTCCGACTCCAGTCCAGTTAGCGAACTCCGGTCATACAACGGGGTCGAGTCGTACGCCGGCCACTCGACGTGCGATTTCCGAGCGATCCGACGAAAGACACTCCGGCGAGACTCACTGGTTGGTGCCACTGCGAGACACTGGACATTTCACAGCCAAGAACTCGTTCTCTTCGACAGACCGTTGCGAGATAGATGTGTTCACGGTCACACTAATCAGGCGTTTCGAACTCCGAGATCGTCCGATACGGGACGTAGTAGCCGATCTCATCGATCCACGTCGATAGCCACTCGTCAGCAGTGGCTTCATCGATCTTCCCAGCATCGATTGCAGCCAACAGAACCCCAACCGACCCGACAACGGTCACGCCCTGGTCTTTCGCAAACGACCGGGCATCGCCGTCGTCTGTCAGCAGTCGACCGTCGTGTGCGTCGGCGAGGGCGAACGCCTGTGCTTCCCCGGGGTCGAGATGTCCACCAACAACGGCTTCTCTGTTTGCGACAGTATCCGAAATCGTCGCAACTTGGATTTCGTCATCAAGCGTATCGAGTGCTTCCTGGAGATATGGGTGATTATCGACGCCGTTTTCGAGCTCCTCACGAACGGCTGGTACCGTACAGATTCCAGAAAGGTCAGTAACTATCCACAGCTGATCGATGTACGCAAAATTCGAGAGAACAGTCGTGTTCAAGACGCTTGGGTTCGCTGGGAGATCGTTACCTGTCATTTAGCACGTGGCTCCTCATCAGACGAGTCCTCATCATCGAATTCGAGTTCGCGTGCTGCCTCTACCTCGTAGGCTGCGTCGTCTTCGTCAACGAGCCCGAGGCGAAGTTCAACACCGTGCTCACGGAGGATGTCACGCATCGTCCAGCGGTCGACAGCAGCGAGTCTCGCAGCATCACCGAGTGTGATCCGCTCGCGTTCGTAGAGGGCGACCGCAGCTGCAATCCGTTCGTTCTCGTGGTCCTCGAAGTATTCACGCACGAACTCGCGCAACGCATCGCTCTTGCCCCCGAAGACACCAGCCTCGACAGCACCCTCAATGAGGAGGTCGAGGTCATCTGGGTAGGAACCGGTAATTCGTGCCATCGTTCTCTCCAAGACTACGACTTCATACTATTTATGAACTGCGCCAGACTGCCATATGCATTGAGATGACCGGCCTCAACTACTGTGCCGTGTGACGGAACGCAGATCTGGTCGTGAGGAGAGTCGAACAAACCTCCCAATCCTTGATTTCTGTACCCAAGTGTTCACACACAGGGGAACAACTTATCAAACCGGCCCGTGTATCTCCTGTTATGAGTCAGGAATCGCTCGACGATACGATAAAATTCCGTGCTGGCCCGCTCAAAGAAGCGGCAACCGAACTGGATTCCGTCCATCTGGGCGGCATCAATATCAGCGAACTCGCACGTGAGGGGCTAACTGAGATGCTTCGACGATCGATGACGGACGACGACAAAATCGCGATTTACGAGCGCTATTCGGCAGGTGACCTCTCTGAGGACGCTGCTCGGGTGCTTCTCGGTGACGAACTTGACTTCCTCGAAGAGGATATTGACGCCTTCCGTGAGGCTGCCACTGACGACACCAGTGACTACCTCGTCTAAATGGCTACCGATACACGGTATCCGATCCTCGTCGACACGGACACGCTGATCGCTGTTGCGAATAGCTCCTTGTGGACTCAAATAACGAAACACGTCGGTCTCACGACGACGAACGTCTTTGACATCCTCCCCGCGCTGAAGCGCGAGGATTCCCACGTTGGGATATTCTAGTCTACGGGACGACCTGTTCTTGTGGGACGACTCGCCCCGTTGATTTGTCGAACAGGCGTACCGATGGCTGTGCCAAGCAGCCGTTACTCCTATCCTTCGCAGGACTCGGAGTTACCGTCGATCGCATATTCTCCGCCGCGTTCAGGTCACTATTAGCGAGCAGATCACAATTCTCACAGATGTACAAGCCGCGCTCGACACGATTCGAGTCGGCTTCAGTCCCACACTCGCAGCACGTTTTCGACGTTTTCAGCGCTGCTTCATCGACACGCTCGACGTCGATGCCGCGTTCTTGGGCCTTGTACTCGATGTGGCTGAGCAGCGCCTCGAACGCCCAGTCGTGCAACCGCTTGTTCCCGTGCCGTCCCCAATCTTCATCGTCGCGGATGTTCTTCGGGTGGCCCACCGCTATCGTTCCCACGTCACGGTCAGCACACTGTTCTACGATGTCTTTTGAGAGGGCGTGCAGGAAGTGGTCCTGTCGCCGGGATTTCGTCTGCCGCGCCCACTCTGCTTTATCGCTCGGGCCATCAGCTCCTTCCGTCTCGTATTCCTCGCGGCGGAAGTAGTGTGCGTCTTCTTTCAGAGCGTTGCCCGGATACAGGAGTGTCTCGTCACCGAGAGAGACGGCCGCAGTGTTGCAGATGCCGAGGTCGATACCTGCGGTTCTCTCGCCGGGTGTTTCGGGCGTCTCAATCCGCATCTTGCAGACGAAGTGGAGCCCACGCATCCCCGTTCCAGACAGCACGCACGGTCTGGACGCTCTCGACAGCGTCGAGCGTCTGGTCGTCTGTCTGGAGCGTGTATTCGCAGAGGATATAGTCTGCGGCGTACCGGGATTCCTTCATGTTCGTGCCTTTGGAAAGCCGAACACGGTTGTACTGCGTATCGAGTTTGAAGCCCTGATTCTTCCACGTCACGGTCGAGCGTGGGCGTTCGTCGCCATGTTTGCGGTAGCCGGGTGGGTTCGCGTCTGGATCGTCCTGTTCATACCACGAGACGAACGCTTCACCGAGTTCCTGAAGAACTCGTTGACTGGATTGTGAGTGCAAATCCGCATAGCGGTCGTGGTCTTTGAGGTACGAACAGAGTTCATCGGCGTCTGGAATGTGGTCAATAGCATTCCAGACGCGCGAGATCGTCCACCGGCCGACGTTCCACAGTTTACTGGCAGCGAAGCCATGCGAATCGAGGTCCTCAGCGACTTGCGAGTGATTCGTCACACTCGCTTTGAGTGTCCGTGTGACGACCCGATCCGCCATATGTAAGCATGGTCTGTTTGCTTATATAAAAGTTGGGCGTCACTCCGTGGAATATCCAGCCGTGGCTCCCAGCGTGGCGTGGTCCCCAGTTGTCGGCTTCATCCCCGCCGTGAACAGTAGACGCCGAATCAAATCGAGGCCGGAAGAGGGTAGTTTCCTCCGACAGCTCAGTTGAGGCGATTCCAAAACGGAAACTCACAGAACAGAACCGGAAGATCGGGGGACCGCCGCCGCTCGGCGGCGGTCCCGAGCGTTGCCACTCAGTTGGGGTGTTCTGACCGGTCGTCCCGGTCGGTGTGACTCAGCCGCTAGCCGTAGTCCGTTGGGAGGACGAAAAGCCGGAAGATTCGGGTCGAGAGGGGCGGTTTCTTCGGAATCGTTCCACTCGAGAGAAGGACGTTCGCCAACACCCACAGGTTGTACAGAGAGACCGCGAACAGGAAGTAGAACAATCGGACCGAGAACGTCGGCTAATCAGGAGTTCGGAACGACAGATTCTGTGCATGAGACGGGCGGCTAACCGGAGCGGCTCACCAGTGTTGAAAGGATGTCACAGAAGACATCCGAGTTCGAGCCGGCCATCAGGCGGCTCGAACGCCAAGCTGCCGAATTGATACACAAAGACACCGATCTCTTGACCGCTGTCTGCGGATTGACGTTCAGCGATACACCCATCTCTGGCACGGCTGCAAACGAATGGGACGCTCAATACGAGTATCGTCCGATGATACGGGCGTTCTACTGCAAGGAACTCGCGGGATTCGCCACCACGGAACTGTACGAGTATCTCGCCGACGCCGAGCGTGCCAGCACGCTCGGCTTCGACCCCAACCAGTTCGCTCCAGACAAGATGGCCCCAGGCCGAACGACGCTCGGCCGCGCATGGCGTGATCGCTTCACTGACCGGCTCAAGTCGTTCATCACACAGTCCGCACAGCGTATCCTCGCGGTTGCCCACGACATGGGCAATCCGCTCGGAATGCGTGCACTCGAACCAACCGACAAAAGCAACTCTTCGAACCGGACGGAGCGTCGCTACGTCACCGAGAAAGCCAAGGACGTGACGGATGCACTCTGTCAGATTGTCTTCCCTGCGATCGATCTTGACCGTCCCAAGGAGGGAACGCAGTATGCCGATACTGCGTTCCTCGATCTCCAGAGTTACCTCGGGCTAACTGGAACAGCTGCCAACCAAGGGAGCCAAATGTTCGACGAAGAAACGACCCGTGAGGCTGGTGGTCCTGCTGGTGATACGCATCTCCAGTACATCAAGCAACTCGACGCGATGGAGATCGCGTCGATGGTCAACGGTGCGATTGGTGAGATGGTATGGGCTGCTGAGCAGTACTATTCGATAGATCGCCACGCCGACGTGGCGATCGACATCACCTACGTCGCATACTACGGTGACCGTGATGAGTTCCAGATGAGTACCGGCGCTCCACCGAGCAAGTCCTACTCGTGGTGTTACAAGATGGCGACGATTTCGGTCGTTGGTGAGGAAGTGAAATTCACGCTCGGGATGCGGCCGCTGCGCGGCTACATCCCTCGGAGCGTCCTCGTTGAGAAACTTCTTGACATAGCGAGTGATCATGTCTCGCTTGGAACGGTGTATGCCGATGCCGAATTTGACGGCATCGGCGTCATCAACGCGCTTGAAGAGAAGCGTCTCTCCTACTTGATCCGAAAGTCATCGGACAACCGCGTTGATCGGTTTGTCGCCGCCATGGATCACGAAGTAGCAGTCAAGCAATCCCACGAGATGGAGAAGACGAGTGGAGGCGAATCTGTGACGGTCACCCCGACCCTGGTCGGGGTTCCTCAACTCGGAAGGAAGATACGACGGTGATGTTCGTGACGAATCTCCAGGTGAGCGATGGTACGAAAGCAGCACGCGGGCGTACCCGCCGCATCATAGGGCGGTACGCCCGCAGGTGGGGAATTGAGAACAGCTACAAGTCGATCAAAGATTTCCTGGCGTGGACAACATCACGGAACACGGCTGTGAGGGTGTTTTACTTCGGATTTGCGGTGATTCTCTACGATATGTGGTTAGTCGTTGACTTGCTGGTACAGATCAGCCTCGATATTGAACAGCGGTTGAAGCCGCGCGTGCCTGCACGAACGTTCCTGAATATCGTGCGCAAGGAGATGCCTGTGACGTGGCGTTCCGCCGGGCGGAACGCCGACTCGTGAGAGATATCTCTACGCAATCTGGCTATTTTCGCCGCAATATCAGTCGAAATTGACGGATCAGTTCGCTGTTCGACCGAACGGACGACAGATCGACATTATTGTTGTGGCCTGTTGCCGAAATTCACCGCTGCTCATCAGTTGTTCATGCACATTCCGAACACCTGCCTAGCGCCCGGGTCAACACGCCCCTCCGTACTGGCGAGACTGACGGTCGCCATGAATTTCTCGTCTCGTCCATCACCGCCTACCCGCATCACTGCTCGAACAACCAGCTCAAGCCGGAGTTCAACATTCTCGTCGTATCTCGGCGAGCGCTCTGTGATTTGAATCGGCAACTACTGTAAACGGCGGGATTCTCCTCGAAAAATTGTATAGGCGAAGATGGTAGCAAGCGG
Organism: Haloarcula halobia; assembly: GCF_029338255.1. Lineage (NCBI taxonomy): Archaea > Methanobacteriati > Methanobacteriota > Halobacteria > Halobacteriales > Haloarculaceae > Haloarcula > Haloarcula halobia. Next base: position 17,819 of record NZ_CP119788.1, on the reverse strand, counting down.
AAGCTCACTCTTTAGGGGTGGGAGAATGTCAATGACGACGTCGGCTACTTCGAGAGAACACTATGGACCAGAATAGACCCACGGGGCGAACGCCATTGAGTTCACTCACCGCCTCGTTCGAGCGCTATCTCCAGGACAAGGGAAAGGGTCGCGGTGGCGACGGAGGGAACTACCGGCGGAACGCAGCGCGAGAGCTCGAACGGTTCGCCGAATGGGCCGCCGGCGACCGTGGCGACGATGACTGGACCGGGATCATCCCCGAGGACGCCGACCGCGAACCAACCTTCGACGATCTCGACGAGCGTGTCTTCCGGGAGTACGCTCGACACCTCGCCGGAGATCGGGGACTCAAACAGAACACGGTCCAGACATACTACGCGTACATCTCAGCGTGGTGTGGCTGGTGTGTCAATGAGGGCTATCTGGAGGCCCACTACGCACAGCGAGCAAGCGCGATGGCACCGCTTCCTGAGGACGACGGCCGCAAGCCCGGAGACCAACAGGCCTGGACGTCCGAGCAGCGCCACGCGCTCACCCGCCACGTCGACGAGGAGGCACGTGAGGCCATCGAGGCGTACACGACCCTCCCCGACGACGTGGATCCGCTCAACAAGCAACGGGCTCGCTACGCGGCACTGAAAGCCGCCCGCGACCGGGTACTCGTGTTCGTCCTCGCGTACACCGCCGTCCGCGTGGGTGAACTCCTCCGTGATCCAGATGATCCACGACGCCGTGGTATCAGATGGGAAGACATCAACCTCGAGGACGGGAGTATGGACGTCTATCGGAAGAAACAGCAGTGGGACGCCGCCTCTCTTCCTGACCCAGTTATCTCGCCGTTACGGAGCTACCGCAAACTGATGGACCCACCGTCAGAGCGGTGGCCGGTGTTCCCGACGTTCGACCAGCGAACACTCGGAGAACTCCTACAGAAGGAGCTAGCCGACCGAGGGGAACGCCCGAAGGCAATCGACGAACGACGTGAAAAGTACGCTCGTGACCTCCTGCTGGCACTTGACGAAGACATCCAGCCGCCCTCGATCACGACCGGTGGAGCACGGACGATTCTTCAGCGACTTTCAGGAACAGCGGAAATCGATATCGACCATCCAAAACACGACTATCTCGCACCACACGGCGGTCGGCGAGGGATGGGCGAAGTTCTCGTCCGAGCATTCGGCTACACGGTTGCGGCCCGATATCTCGATAACTCCGAAGAGATGGTTCGCGAGCGCTATTCCCACATTGAGGCGGGCGAGCTGGGTGATGTAGCGACAGAAGCACTCGACGAATACGATTCTCTGGTATCCGGTCAAGCATCGCGGTCAAATCGTCGTTGAACGACGTTCGACGCGCCCATCGGTTACCGCAACGGCTTCTTTCTCTTCCAGTCGTGTCAGGATCTCCTGTACGTCCGCTGCAGACCAATCAAGCTCCTGTTGCAGGTCAGCCATCGACTTCGGTTCGTCAAGCGCGTGCAGCACTTCGAGCTCCTCGTATACGCGCTCGGTAATCTCCGCCACGGGGTCGTGCAACGACGTCGTCACGTTGTGTTGTTCGGTGAGATCGGTCAACGCTTCGTTGACGTACGTTACGAACAGCTCTTGCTCCAAGAGATCGACCTGCGTCTCGAGTTCCGCTTCGACGACATCGAACTCGAGGCCAGTCTGCATCAACGAGAACATATCCTCGATGTCGTCCACCCGACCGGCGACCGCTTTGAACAGGAAGATGTCTTCTGGACTCACGAGTTCGACCACGAGATTTCCTGGGTCGAGGTATCGCTCGCTTCGCTCACGGATGCCTGGAGACAGAATCAGTTTGCCGATCACCTGTTTGTTGAAGACGTCGATTCGGCACCCATCATCGTTTTCCAGGATTCGCTGGGCACCGAGCTCTTCGTACTCTTCGTCCGGCTCCCGGACGATATCGTATCCCAGCTCAAGTAGCACCGCTTGTAGCTGACTCAAATCGTCGCCGGAGGTGACGATGAAGTCGATATCTTTGGTCGTCTCTTTGAGTCCGCGAAATGCCATCGACCCACCGCCGATCAAAAAGACGGTGAGTGGGTTGTCCAGCTGCTGGCCGATGCGCTCGAGTTCTGAGCGAATATATGCGCTGTCGAATCGCGCCCTCATAGCGTCACCTCGTACTCATCAGCGAGCCTCCTGAACGTCCTCCCACTCGGGAAGTCGGGACGTCCGCTGGGTACCGCTGGTTTCGAGATACGTGCAGAGGTCGTCGACGATGTCCTCGACGCTGTACTTGGTGGCTTGGGCTCGAAGTTCGTCGCGGTCAATGTCGACGTGACTGAGCAGGAGCAAACAGTATGACTGCGTTCGTGCGCCCAAATCGATCACGAGCATGTGGCAGCACAACATCTCCGGGGAGAGCTCGGTCGTCGTCTCCGAATAGAGGTAGTGTCTGCGGTCACGTGTCAAGAGTGGGAGGCCGTATCGCTGAAACTGGTCTGGGCCTGTCGAAATGAAGTGCTCGTCGGTGATCTCGGTCGGCGTCTGCACAAGGAACTCGTCGAGAGATTCCCACAGAATCCTGTACGTGTCGGTCTGTTCTTCGACAGTCTGGCGGTGGACATGATGGGCAGCTTCACGAGCGAATGTACTCAGCTGTTCGAAGCCGTCGTTCAGTGCGTACGCCCCGTTGTCGGTTTGGTAAACGAGTCCGCGATGTTGAAGCGGGGCAAGCGTACGGTGGACAGTGCTTCGGTGGACGTCGGCGCGGCGTGCGAGTTCGGTCGCAGCCCGTGGGGTATCGAGGTAGTAGCAGACACGGAGGGCTGACCCTGACAACAGTTCTGGCCAGTCGATGTGTGAATACTGCTGGGTAAGGTCCGTGAGTAACTCGAGTGCCCTTGCATCCGACAGCCGTACCTGATTTGTTTTCCCCTGTCGGCGGGCCTCGACGAGGCCAGCTGTTTCGAGCCGTTTGACGAGTTCGGAGGTGTAGCTGAGACTTCGATCGAGATTCGTTGCAAGGTCAGAGACCGTCTGCTCACCATGGAGGGCAGTGAGGGCGCGAACCTCGCCTTCTGTGAGCATACTGTTGCATACTAGCGAAGTAATATATAAATAACTTCGGTATTTTGCACCACAAGGTCGACTCCCGATACCGGTGATGCTCACATTGTACACATAATGAGCGGCGATAAGAAACGCGTGCAGTTTCGGGCCCCAATCGCCTCATCGATCGGGCCGACGCACTGGCCGCAGTCCTTGGGGAAGACCGAACAGATGTGCTCGTGACCGCGCTTCGGGAGTACCTCCAAGACGTCGCTCACGACGACGCACTCACCCAAGAGATCGGCGCCGCCTATTACGACGATGGGATCACCTTCGAGCAGCTCAAAGCGCTCGTCGGCGCCGAGGAAGCGGCCAACCTCCGAGTGTTGAAACAGCAGTTGGACGAGGACTTCATCGACGAGGTCGCCGACGCATAGAAAGCCCTCGGCCGCTCGGCATCCCGCGACCCACGCTGCGCTCCTCGTGCCTGTGGTGCTTACGGAGTCGGGGAGCAACCGAGACGGCCTCGCCCTTTCTGAATCCACCAGGATATCGGCTGTGTCAGTAAGCGTCGAGCCCGGTTGAACAGGTTCTTTGTTACGGCACGCCCCGCTCGCCGCTTCCGCCCTCCGCGTCGCTCGCGACCGACCATTCCGGGCGTGCGGGCGCTCTCCGTACCGCGAGCGCCCAGTCCGGGCTAAAATGAATCTGGTCTCGACGGCAGCGGGTATCCCCGTCGGTTGCGCCCCCTTGCGGGCTTTCGCGTTCCAGCGCTTTGTGCCGCCTGTCTGTACAAAGCGGGTCGCGAAGAGGGACGATGGCTAACGCAGGCGGAAGTCGCTGCGGCGGCGAGCGTCACTGCGACGACCATCCGGTCGCACCGAGACACATTAGAGGAGCAGGTAGCCTGACAATGCTTCTGCACAAGCACTGTTGGAAAGAATATTTTCTTAAGAAATCTATTTGTTTCCAGAGAGCGTAGCACCCAGTATGACCGAGACGTGGGACGATGTCAACCAGCAGGTCAAAGCGGACTGGAAAGCGGAGACCACGCCGTTCGAGCGGGTGTACGAAATCGTCGAACAGACTCACGACGGGCAGTCAGCAGCCGAGATAGCCGACCGCGCACTCGTGAGCGAGCCGACGGCACGCCGCCACTGCAAGACACTCGTGAACACGGGCTTCGCGGAGACGGATCAAGACGGTCGAACAACGCTGTACAAGCGAAACAGTGACCGGATATTGATGTCCCGGATCCGTGAGCTTCGTGACGAAGCGAGCCGGACGGAGTTGCTCAACGGCATCAAGGAAATGAAAGCCGAGATCCGGCGCTACGAGGACCGCTACGACGTGGTATCACCTGAAGAACTCGCCCAGCAACTCGACGCCGACGAGATGGAGGGGTGGGACGACCTAACTGCATGGCGAACGACGCGACAGAATCTCGCGGTCGCCCAAGCTGCACTCGCATACGACGAAGCCAGCCAACAGTTCGCGGTATGAGCGACAACGACCGTGCCGGCGAGTTCGGGCCGATTTATCTCCCGGCGCTCCAGCGAATTCGTGATCTCTGGCTGGAACTCGAACCGTTAATCGAGACAACATCGTACGATGACGTCGTCGCCCCCACGGAACTGCAGATTAGTCTCACTGACGGGCTCGGCGACGCCGACAGCGCTCGGCTCGATATCCAGTGGAGCGAACTGGGGATGTATTCGTTTCATTACGTCGATTCCGCTGACATCAACTGGCGATTTGATCGCCACCCAAACACACATTCATCCGAAATTCACTTCCACCCTCCGCCCGAGACTGCGACGACGGATGCCGAACCGTCGTGTATCGACGTAACCGAGGTCTCACTCGTGGCTCGTGCCGTCCATGCAATGTGGCGAGCAGCGTACGAGGATGATGAACTGGATCGGCTGAATAGTGCGTCAAACCCACCTTAACGGTACATTAGCGAATAGCGCGGTCAGCCACGTCGATCATCTGCTCACGCGCGACATCGACAATCGGGTGTGAATCCACCGCTAATTACTCAGAGACAGGCCCTTTGTACTCCCAATTGAGGCTGTCGCCCTGTCGGCGGACGATATACTTGTAAGGGCCATGTAGTTCACCAGATTGACATTTGCAGTTGTCCTTGCCACAACTGACCTTCTTGATCACCACCGTCCCGCCACTCGATTCCTCGACAGCTTCGATTGACTCACCCTCGCCGGCGTCGATATCTTCGGTGGCGACGTCCTGGCGGTACTCGAGGAGATCATCGATCCAATCCTGGAGGGCGCGCAGGTCTGCGTCATCTTGCTTTGGGACGCCCTCAGCAAGATACTGGGGAAGCGAATCGGGAGATGGTGGTTGGCCGGGCATTGTCTTACCAAACAATAGAGATTGGCAAAGAATAAATGTTTGGTAAGATTGGACGCAATACCCTCCAGCTTTTCCGGAGCAATCCCCGGTAAGGACGACGTAAACAAGAGATTAGCAGGGTATCAGTAGCATCGGAAGAGCTGGATATGGAAGGGGATTCAACCCTCCACCGTTTCCGGAGCTATTGTGCGAGATAATGAACCCCCTCCACCACTTCCGGAGCTTTGTGCTAGGTAGGTCGAGACGAGCGACACGCATGGACAGTACTAGCTCAGAAGCTTCTGAAGGCGTAGACGAACTGAAATCTCGATATTGAGTCAGGCCAGTTCGATGCTGAAACGATGAACGCGAGCTGGACGGATGGATGTGAGTATGACCCTCCACTGTTTCCGGAGCTTTTCCTGAGACCAGATTTCACAAACCCTCACTCCACCATTTCCGAAGCTATCTATGAGAGAAGGAAAGGGATCAGTGAAAGACACACCGGCAATCAACTAAGATCAGTTTTTCAGATAGGTTTTGTCCTTTCTCACTAGACATATTTATTTTCTATCACGTATTTTTCGCGCTAGTACGGTGATGGTTCAGGTGTTATTGTCTTAATTCTTTGGTGAATATTAGTTCCCTTTCGGAATGCGTGATGAGCTGTCTTTCGCATAGCTTCGGAAACAGTGGAGTGAGAGGGGGTTATAAAGAACTGTGGCTTCGGAACCACTGGTGTGTGTATTCTTTATGTACCCACGAGCTTAGGACGCTTCGGAAGCTAAGGAAGCGGTGGTTTTATCATATCGTCCTGTGTGGCGGTCTATCATGGGGATGTTCCAACGAGACCATCAGGTGTTCGCTGATGCAGAGCCCCTTGATGACTCCTATGAACCCGAGGATATTCGTGAACGGGACGAGGAACTCGAAAAATATCAGCGAGCCCTTCAGCCGATTATCGATAACCGCCCGACGTCCAACATCTTTCTGTACGGTAAGACAGGAACGGGGAAGACCGTCGCGACGAAATTTATGTTGTCCCATCTCGAGAACGACGCTGTTGAGTACGATGATGTCGATCTCTCGACCGTTTGGGTCAGCTGCGAGAATCTCTTCGTCATACCAGGTCGCCGTTGCTCTCGTCAACGAACTCCGTGAAAGCCAAGACAAGGACCGCATCAGCACCACTGGCTACTCTCAGCAGCGGGTTTTCGATATCCTCTATGAGGAACTCGACGCGCTTGGTGGCACAGTCGTGATTGTCCTCGACGAGATCGATAACATCGGCCACTCTGACGACATCCTCTACGGTCTTCCTCGAGCACGGTCGAATGGCTACGTCGACGACGTACGCCCAGTAATCGTTGGCATCAGCAATGATTTTCAGTTCCGAGACAACCTCTCGCCGAAGGTCAAGGACACGCTCGCCGAAAAAGAGATCCTCTTTCCACCGTACGACGCGAATCAACTGCGCTCGATTCTCAACCCCCGCGCCGAGAAGGCGTTCCACGATGGTGTCTTAACGGATGATGTCGTCCCACTCTGTGCAGCATTTGCTGCTCAGGACACGGGATCTGCTCGACAGGCAATCCGGCTGCTTCGTGAAGCCGGCGAACTCGCGCAATCTGCCGATTCTGACACCATGACTGAGGAACACGTCCGGGACGCTCAAGACGAACTCGAGAAGAACCAACTCTACGAGGGGATGCAGGAACTCACGACACAGGGACACGCTGTCCTCTGTGCGCTTGCGTATCATCAAGCCCTTGACGATGTTCCGGTTCGCTCTCGCGATTTATACGAACGATACGTGAAGATTTGCGACCGGCTTGAGGCTGACAGCGTGAGCGAGCGCCGTGTTCGCGACCACCTCTCGGATATGAATATGCTCGGGCTCATTAGCGTCTATGAACGAAACGAGGGACTCTCGGCTGGTCGGTATCACGAGTACGAGCTTGACGTTCCACTGAAATCTGTGCTGGAAGTCCTACTCTCGACGACCCGCTTCGAGGAACTTGCGAACATCATCAAGTCGACGGCCGACGATAACAACCTTCTCCAGTCAGATATTTCCGACTACTGAGTGCGGACTACTACGATTCTAAAGAGAGGTGCCTTTCTAAGTCACAGAAAAGCCCGGAAACGGTGGAGGGTAGTGACCGTTCTCGCGCTCTGGAAACTAAGCAAAGTGCGTGTAATCAGGGTCTTACCAAACTTTTTGACTACTCTTCACCTTCTATGTTTGGTAAGAATGAGGGGCCCCAATCGCTAATTTTATCCATATTCTGTAAGTGAACTAAACTACGTCAAGAGCGCTTGAACACACTATCTATGCAAAATTGGTGAGCTGTCCACTCATATTGAGTTTTGAAAACTCCGGGTCATGTGGTCTAAGCTTGCAAAATCCCTCACAAGTCCTAATGGGCCGAAATAAGTTTGGCTGGATTCTGTATATATCAAAAAGTCAATTATATTTGGCTATAACATTGTACTCGGAAACTGATGATCACTAAACTGGTGGCTGGCATGTATGGCCGTCAGCAAGGCAACCACGTAAGATCTGATTGAGCGATTTGGTCTTGATCTCTGAAGGTTGATAACAATTTTTGACCAAGGGCAGGCGGTTTGTCAGCATTGGGTTTGTATTTTGGTTTCAACCAGAGTGTTAGATCATATTCAGTGTCTACAGACGCAAATTTTGCTTGCCCGCCGACGGCCCAATTGCTGGGATTTTTCGCAGGTGTGAGTCTCATACGGATTGATGAGTCAGCTTCAAATATGCTGAGACTTTCCCGCAAGACATCGTGGGGGTAGATAGAGTGGAATGGACCTGAGCAAGTATGAACTTCCGAGGGCTGGACTCCGAATACCATCTCGGTCAACTCACTCCACGCGTATGCGCACATCACTTGGTCACTCACACCCAACAATACATGCTCAGAGTATCCCGAGTCAATTTTCGACAACAAATCTAACCCAGATACAAGTTTCGTCGCAGTACCCTCTAAATCAGCCTGAAACTCAGGTTCATGGAAAGTCCCCTCCCACCGTCTCCTGTCGGAAAACGAGATGTTGAACGTCAGCGATCGGTCAGAGATGGTTATTGTTCCGCCAGTCCCGTCCGCTCTCGATGTAACTGTAAGCTCACACACGTCCGTCTCAAAGGACTTGAAATAATCCGCGAGGGCTCTGGCATCGACCATTATTTTCTTCCCTACATCTCCATCCGTGGTGTCCCCGGTTTCATTCGCGTCAACTACCGGTGTGGAGCCAAATACGCAGCATCTATCATTGTCACTTCGCGTGGCTAAAATCACTTCATCTCGTTTCGCAACAAAATGGACTACGTCTCGGATAGTAGCCGTATTCACTGAAGCGGGCGAGATGTGCAACGGAAACTTGTCCTGTCCATCGTGAATCTGTACTCGGCATTACGTGGTTTACACTCCATCGTTGTACTTCGGGTAGTCGCCAGCACAGACCTCTATCACACCCGTCAAGATCTCCGACTTATTCGGAGTCAACCCTAATTGATACTTTGGGGTATAGAGTATCTTTGTCAGCATGTATATATTGTACAAATACGTAGCCATACACATCGAAAAGAACTGGTGATCTCGATCCTCAACTCCTATCTCCGGTCTGAGTTCCTTCACTTCTTGTATCGTTGTCTCAATTGCCTGTCTCCGATTATGGAGCGCCAAAATCTCATCTGTATCCATACCGTCTTCCTCGATATTCGTGAAAAACAATTGCACTTGCGAGTCCTCGCCGTATCGGTGTACTGCTACCAAATTGACGTCTTTATCTCCGACACTTACCCCACCCCAGATCGTTGAATCCCCTGGATTTGGCAGCTCTTCTTCTGAGGGAAAATCTTCGCGTTCAGGGTTATACCCTGTCCCGATTAGCCAGTTTTCGGAAACAATATCCTCGCATGCCTCTATAACTCGTTCCGAATCGTATTCGCCATCGAGGCAGAGATTCTTCACACCAATGATTTTGTCTATAATCTCTAATCTGTCTTTGAATTTATCATGCGTTTGGTCTTTCGAATCGAACAGATCGATGTTCCAGACCAAACGGAACTGATTCTCAACACCCGCAGAGATCGGAAAATACCACACTTGTGTATTGCCGGAACCGATCGTTAAATCAGAGTCCGCGAGGGCACTCTTCACAAGGGTTGGATCTTGGGCGACAGTAACGCCGTCGTCGAAAATGTCAAGCTCTCCGACTAGTTTTAGCATGTCAAACAGTGCCTTATCGAATTGACCCCCGATCGATTGTAAGTCATTCTGAAATCGGTCTTCTTGTTCGGGATATTTCCCGACGTTTTGATAATAATTAGTCGGGCCGTCTAAATCGACATTACTCGGATAGCCATGCTTCACTGAGCCCCTCGTCGCCGTCAACAGCCCGAGCGAAAAGAGCGATATATCTCTCGAAATCCTGGGATGCATTCGATGCTCGGTTGAATGCGAAATGGGATCCCGTCCTATCGAGCAGATATCGTATGGTAGTGTGCAATCCAGTGCGCTCAGTCTCACGCGTCACCTGTGCGAGCGCCTCGTCGTAAGAGAGTTTGATATCGTAGTTATCGATCGTCCGTTCTGGGAGTACAACTCCGAATCGAACTGCACCCCAGACAAGACGCTTGGCGACGTCCTCAAGGAGATCCCGGTACGTCTCGGTTGGGGATCCAGGAGTTGCTGATTTCCAACCGATGGCCTTCTGATTTATCGTATTCGCAGTCGGAAAACTCTCATCGGTGTCAAAGCCGATCCGTTCGGCGACCGTTGGATTGTTATATAAATATTCGCGCAAATCTTCGAACGTAATACCGTGTGCATTCCGCAACACCAACGCGTTTACGTACTTCCGATCGAGGTCGAACTCTTTGTACGTCACATATTCTGCGTCCAGTCCAGGGTGCTCTACTTTGTCAAACACGTAGTCAACAAACTCGTCGACGAGTTCTGCCGATTCCGTCGATTTCGTTTTTTCACCTAATGACTTCTCAGTCAGATTCTTCTCTCGAAACGAGAGTGCAATAGCGCGTTCATGTTCCAGCTCTGCCACATCGTCGACAGGGTGCTCAAATAGCGGGACTTCCTCAGAGTCATCACTCATACACTACTGGCTGTCAGTTGGAGTCACTTCGGTATTTGTCATGAGCTGACTTCTCCCCGCTATCTTGGTTCCGGTACAGTTTATCAAATGACGTCTCATCGGTATTATGGTTCGCGTCGCTGGGAGCTAAGCTATCAGCATGATCTCCTGATGAATTGACTGGGCCACGGACCGATTCATCATCATCATCGACGTCGTCATCGAACTGATGGACCATAACCGTGTATTCTCATCCATATGTAAATAAATTATGCTAATTTGGTAACCAATGTGGGATTTTTCTTACTGTATAATGGTACAAAAAATGAATACCTGTTCGTGCTTTTTACCTGACGTCGGTGGTTTTCCGACAAGTAGCACTCGATGGGTCTGCAGTCGACGGCCAGCAGCGTCTGAGACGGCTTGAAGCGATCAACGTTGTCGCAGTAATCGATGCGCACGGCGTACGTCGCTCAGTGACGCTGTGCCCACGAGAGGCGGCCGTGAGGGAGTGTGGCTGCTCCACCCTTGGATTCTGAGCGTAAATCCGTGTCACAGACAGCTCCGTCCCATTGCCGTCCCCACTTCTCCGGCAGCTGGCAATCGGACCCCAGATACTCGATTCGCATACGCGCCGACCGTCTGCACCGCTTCTGTCAGCCACTGCCCCCCACTGTCAGCAGATGGGGGAAGGCAGGCCGTTACTTACCGAGGTGGAGTCGGTGCTCTGACTCGCGGTCGGCAGCGTCCGCCGTGACCTCCGTCTGCTCGCCGTCTGCCTGCCTATACAGCTTCGTCAGCGGCAGCTGGAAGGCATGCGCACGGCGTTCCTTGCGCGGTCGTCCGGTAGCCGACATCGTAGACGTCGGCTACCGTCGGCCGGTTGTACCCGGCAGCGATCGCCAGCCGGATCGCTCGTCTTCGGCACGCTTCAGTAGCGTCCGCGTGTTCTCCGGGACGCGGCCGCGTGCCGAGACATCGATATCGTCGGGCAGCCCCACTCGCCAGTGTCGACATCCTTGTCGACGATCTGGGTCTCGCGTTCGTCGACGAGACTATCTGGGCCCAAGCACCGACAACCGCTCGCGGATAGTCATCTCGGACTGCTCGATACTGACAGCCTCTGCTATCTCGCTGGTCGAGGCGGGGCCATCCTGTTCGAGATAGCCCAGGATCTCGAAATCCTGCGGGAGCAGTTCTGGCCGGTCGGCAGGCAGGGCTCGGTCTCGACATCGTCGGCCGTGGGCTTCCGGTGGAACCAGCCGTGGCAGTGCCGGCACAGCGTCACCAGATTCTTCAGGTCGTGTTCCTCCATGTGGTCGGGATTGCGCTCTTTGTGGTGGATCTCGAGGCGGGCATAGCCGCCACGCGTCGGCCCCACTACGCCACAGAATTGGCGCCAGTCATCCCGGGAGAGCGCCTGGTCGCGGGTCTCCTGATCGACTGGTTCGTCGGAGCCGCGGTGGTCCGTCATGGGTTCTCACCACCCTGCTCGTTGGTGGGTGGTGCGTACGATACGTCGATTTCGATGGGTGCGTTCGGTCGCATATTGTCGTGTTTGGCAGTATCTTGGTTCGGCCACGATCCGATCGGTGTCTGGGACTGGGGGATCGCTTCAAGAGTCACAGTAGCCGTGGCACTGATCGAGTTAGCCATCGCGTGCAGGTGTCAGTGATTTCAAATTGAAGTCGGACTTACTGCAGTAGGGCTGGGCGATCTCGCCAAGCTGGGCGGTCCGGATGACGTCGGCAACGAGTTCCAGCGGATCGCTCATCGGTGGCCTCCGGCGCAGCATGTGGCTTGGAAGTCGGCTCCGCCGCCTGGTTCGCTGTCGGTCGGGGACGCGGTCGTCCTCGGCCGGCCGAAGCCGAAACTCACCGAAGCCCAGTTGCGAGTGGGTCCCGACGCGCAAGAGGCCGTTTTTGGCCGTCTGGATGGGGTCCGATCCGGCGTACCCGACGACCTGTCCGTGGTCGACCGTCTCCAGCGGATAGATGTCGTCACCGCGGGCGAGCGTACTCGACCGCGTCCGAAGGTCGCCCTCACCGTCCCACCACCAGGATCGACTGGTCGTCGGCGTCAGGATACTCGCTCGCTGTGACGTACGGCGTCAGCAGTTCCAGCTGGTAGGCATCGGCGGTTTCGAGCCGGTCGTACGCCAGGTCCGAGAGGTCGACACAGCGCGTCTCGACACACTCCATCAGCCCGAAGCCATAGTTTCGCGCGCCACCGAGACGCAGGCCATCGAACATGCACGCGGGGAACGGGAACGTCGTCTGGCCAGTGGGTTCGTCAAGATGGACGTAGCAGTGGACGTACCACGACACCGTGCGCTTCGTGATGCGTTTCTCGGGTGGCCGGCCGAGCTTCGCGTGGGGGCGTAGCCAGCGGTCGTGCTGAACTCCTGAAGTGGGTGTGTATTGTGCGCGTCACGCGGGCGTGTGTCCGAGAGCCAGCGCTGGGCCATATCCCGGAAGACGAACAGGTCGTCGTAGCGCTCGACCGGGCGCAGGCCCGTCCCGAAGAAGGAGACGCCACCCGACTGGGAATGGGCATCTGGAAAGCCGCCGTGTTCGCCCGGCACGAACATGCCGGCACTCACCTGCAGGTGGCGTTTGGTTTCTTCCGAGAGGCGTCGGGCGAGCGCGCTATAGAGGGCGTTGCCCGAGATGTAGTAGGGGGTGCCCATGGCTCGTCTCCAGTTTCAGGAGGACTTCCTGAATGCGTGTCACTGTGTGACACCCCCTTGTTTCCACTCACCATTGCGGCGGGCTGGCCTCCAACTCACTGAATTTCGGCGCTGGCTATCGAGCGTGCGAGGGTGGGTACGGAGCGCAGCCATAATCAGAGCCCCCCTGCCTTTCGCTGGGCGTGTAGTTCGAAGTCTTCGATGAACTGTAGCGCCGTCGACCACGACCGGATGCGCCGAAGTTGCGCATCAAGGTTGCGCGAGCGGCGACTGGTATCTGCCAGGAACGGGTGGTCGGGCAGCCGGCTCCAGACGTCCGCCCACGACCGGGCCGGGGCTGGGCCCAATGAAGCGGCCGGTGAATTGCCGGGGCTGGCCGTCAGACGAAGCGACGCGTAGTCAGTGTGGAGAATCGTCCGGTGTGAGACCGGATCGTCGTGGGCATCGTCGACGACCAGACAGAGGTCCTCAAAGCTAGCGCCCGCACGGTAGTTCGAGAGGAGTGCGGCCGCGAGGAGCGTGTGGTACTTGATCGACGTATAAGGGTAGTACACCGACTCGGTGAACTGGGCGGGCAGCGACGCGGTGAGCCAGGCGTCGTGCATCTCGGTCGGGTCCTCGATCTGAACCAACTCTCGGACTGCGCGTTCGATGTCGCCGTCCGTCTGATCAGGGTTGACCGCTGTGTCGCCGGTCAGCAGCGAGAGGCGGAACGGTGACTCGTGGTTCGCCACCGTCTGTTCGGGCTCGCCCCGCGGGCGGCTCAGCAACGCTGCGTCACGGTCGGCCCCCAGTGGCACCTGTTCGTTGACGCGGACGCCCGCGACACGGTCACGAGCGGCCGTGTGCGAGCGCATCATGAGTTTGTGGACGTCGTGCCGGTAGACCGCGAGCATCGGCTCCGCGTCGGTGTCGGTGTCGCAATCCGTGGCCGGCTCCGCGTGGGGCGTGGTGGGCTCGCTCATTCCATCTCACCTCCTGTGGGAACGGCGGTGGGTTCGGCGGCGGGATCGCGGGCCGCCAGCCGTGCGTGGAGCGCCCCGACGAACTGGTCACGGTACGCTTCGGTCCACTGCTCGTCTTTCTCGGTCATCGCCTTGGTCGAGTCCTTGGCCCGGTCGAAGACGCGGCGGATCTCCCGGTCGGTGTACAGCGGGTTGATGACCCACGCATCGGCGATGCCGGCGCCGAAGTTACGCGCGCCGCCGAGTTGGAACGCGAACTCGTCGCTGTGGGCGTCGAGGAGCTGATTGCTTCGAGGATGAGGCCGACGAACTCGGGTTTGAGCCGCGAAGGGTGAGTTTCCACGTCCCTTCGACGTTGCCCAGCACGTCGCGGTCGGCCTGGCGGAGTGGCTGGCCACCGTCGGTGTCGTTCCGGGACCGGACCTGGGTCGACACCTGGCGGTAGTGGGCTTCGGCTTCGCCCTCGAGGACGTCCACCTGTCTGCGGATCGGGGAAAACGAAATCGGGCGCCGGAGGAGTTTGCCCGGTTGCGAGCCGAAGCCACCGAACAGGTCGTAGACGACACAGCCCATCTCGTGGGCGTCCGTGCATGTTCCCTTCTCGTGGTAGCCGTCGTCCAGGTCACGCTCGTAGACGGCCGCGCGACGGTAGTCCGCGTTCGGTTCGCCCGGGTGGCAGGCCGTCGTGCCCGCGTGTTGGAGGACCGCTTCAGAGCCGTGGCGGGCCCAGCCACTCAGAGCGAACGACGAGATCTGCCCCCGATCTGGTTCATCGAATCGTCGGGTTCGTAGCGTTCGGCGGAGGCGTGATGCCGGTCCGTGACGATGCCGTCGCCGGTCGCAAGCAGGTCGATCTCGAAGCCGATGTAGATGTCGGGGAGTTGGAGGTCCGTGATTGGCTTCGGGAGATCAATGTCGACGTCGAGGTGGGCCGTCTTCAGTTCTGGGGTGTTCTGGCTCATCGGGGCCGATCACTCCAGTAGCGGCCCGGGCTATCGGCTCGGGTCTCGTCGTCGTGGTTCGCCGGCGTGCTTCGCCTGCGGCGATGGTTCTCGGTTGGTTCGCAGTATTGTCGGGGTCCGTCTTGGTGTGGTCTGTTGTATTCTGAGTTTTCGTTCGCTGATCGGGCGAGGGCTTGTAGAGTGTCTTCGTCGCGGGTGGGCTCATAACTCGCACGTCTGGCGCGAGTAGCACTGGCCACGACGACTGTGTCGCGCCGTCAGAGTACCAGCCCAATCGCCCGTCGGCGAGTAGCTCGCGAACACCCAACGTGTATTCCTCGGGCGGCTTGTGCTGGGCCTCACCGCAGGTCACGTGGCCGATTTTGTACTTCGTGATCCCTGCTGGTCGGAACACGTACGCGAGGACCGCGTCGCCGTCGTGCAGCGAGTCATCGAACACTTGGCACGTCGCGCCCCCTTCCCCGAATGGGATTTTTGCAATTTATATGTATCTTCAATTAACTCTCTGGCGGAAACTTCTTGAATCGATGGTGTAGAGTCTGTCATGGGTTCTTCCACGTCCTGTGGGAAACCCAGCCCGGTGTCTCTGCGCACCAGGCGCTTTAGTACACTACGCCCCAAGGGCTGGGCTCCATATCCATTATGAGGACTCATAATAGTAAAAGCCTTTCGGAGAACTCATAATGGGATGCCGGAATACCGTTAGGACTAATCAGAACGGAACTGAAATTCTGAGTAATGCCCCACCGTGACGAAGAGACTGGCCGGTACACCGGTGAGTACTCTACCGAGGACTTCCTCGATGCTATCGCTAACCAAGGTGGGATGGCTGGCACGGGAGAGATTGCAACTCAGGTTGGTTGTGCCCACGACACTGCGTATAAGCGGCTACAAAAACTGGAAGAAGAAGGAATGCTTTCGTCCCGAAAAGTCGGGAACACTCTCTTGTGGACCAGATCATAACAATCTGGATATCGACAAAGACAGGAATGAGTAAAGCCAGCAGCAGATTGACCGTGACCCATTTCCTGTGTCGAGCCATTGGAGACGGATCCATCAGTACGCTCGGTGGAGTTCTTGACTGTCCGCATTTGAACGACTAACGTACTCCAATCCAGTACCCAAAATACTCGGATCTAGTGCCTGGGCACCCAGGAGGCCTCTCCAATCGTTGTAGAACGGTCTCAGCATCTTGATTACCGTCTCGGCGGTTCGAGATTCTTCATTCGAAAATCAGAGCGAGCGACGAAGCGACCGGCCAGCAGGGCAAGTTCACGAGTTCGCTGAATATCGGCGAGATTGTGCGCGAGGAGAGGTCCCCAGTCGCCGTTATCGAACGCATCGACGGCCATCGCACTATCGTCGAATGGGTCGCATGTTTCGTTACCGATGAGGGAGTTGTAGACCCCGACCAGGTCGGAGTTATCGCCAGTATCGAATCGGTCGACGATCTGCATCATGTCAGCGTATGCGATATCTCCGAAAGGCCAGTCCAGGTCGTGCCGGTGGTATCTCGTACGACAGAACGGGAGATCGAATCCACCACGCCAGGTCTCGCCGTTGAATGCCGTAACGTAGTGTCTGTCTCCATTCAGTCTCTCGTCGACGAAGGAAGCGACGTCCTCGAGCTCTTTTCGGAGTTCGCGAGCGACAACTGTACGGCACCGTCCGAGTGGACATCTAAATCCCGAACGAGGTTTTTCTGGTCGGCATTGCGACCGTTGGTGTTGAACTAGCCACTCCCCAAGGTCGTGTGCGAAGCCGGTGACGGTGATGACGGCATCCTCGGTAAGCCCCGATGTCTCGATATCGAATGCAACTGGGTCGAGTTGGCCCATACTGAATCAGTATGTGGGTTGGAGTGTTAAACTCCAGCCAACCGGAGTGAAAGTGTCTTAGGCTTCGTTTTTCATGAAGTGTGGCCTTCCTAAATTACATAAAATGCACCAAATTGGTGAATATTGGTGTCGCAAGTCTGGCGAATATCAGTGTGACGACTGTCTGAGTGTGATTTTAAGTTCCCTGGAAGGTTGTGCAAATATGGTGAACTCCGGTGAATCGATTTACCATCTCTCTCGACGAAGAACTCGGTGAATGGGTGGAATTACAATCTGAGGAACGGGGCGTCTCAAAATCGAAGGTAATCCGCGACGCAGTCGAGGCCGCAAAAAGCGGTGACACAACGATGCTGCAGAGAAGTGAACTTGTGGATCGAATTGATGACCTCGAGAATCGTGTCGACGCTCTCGAGAGAGAACGTAATGAGGCCGCCACCGAGGGCACGGGCAAGATCCCGGCGGTCGAAACGGAGGGCTCCAATGATGGCGACAGTGATCATAATGAGGATGTTATCGAGGCGTTCCGAGAATGGCTATCTGACCGTCCACCGGAGACGGAACACGGTAAAGAGGCTATGGTTGAGACACTTCGGGTTCTCCGTAATGCCGATGGAGCTGTCAACCAGTGAAGTCCAAGATGCAGTCTATAAATCCCATAACGAGCACTATAGCGACGCTCATTCGATGTGGCAGAGTCTCAGCCGCAATGTCGATGAAGCGACACCCGGAATCGAGAAAGCAGGGTACGGGAAGTGGAGATACTCCGGGGATAAAGAAACGCTACAGGCCATCCAGTCCAATTGATTTTCGGCGGAAGCGTATCTTGTCGCTATAGATTGCCGAAATCCTCTGTTGGAATCTCGACGATTTTCCGG